>NZ_CP026373.1 GCF_002953135.1 Sphingobium sp. SCG-1 | reverse complement strand
TGCTCGAGCGCGCGGAGCGGTGCGAACCCGGTTGGCGCGCCGTTGCGCAGCGCCAGATAGGTGCCGCCGGATGACCGCACATAGATCTCGGCACCTCGGTCCTTGTCGATGAAGATCTGTTGCGCGCCGGTTTTCTCGAGCTGCGCCATCAGGAAATTCTGGACGACGGTCTTGCCGCCGCCCGACGGGCCGATGATCAGCGTGTGGCCAAGATCGTTTACATGGAAGTTGAAATAGAAGGGAGACTGGGCCGCAGTTTTCATCAACGCGATTGCGGCGCCCAGTGATTGCCCTCCGCCTTGCCGGCGGGGAAGGTATGGAAAGGTGAAAGCGCAGCGAAATTGCGCGACGTGATCGCCGCTGGCCGCGCACGCCACGCGAAGTTACCAGGAAGCTGCGACCAGAAGGCGGCCTCCAGCGCCGGACCCTCCCGAGCAGCCACCAGACCCGCGTCGGCGAGGGCCGCCCGGGCGGTCGACAGGTTCTCGGCCAGGCGCTTCTGATTTCGCCGAAAACCGCGAGCGAGAAATGATGCTCGCCCAGGACGAAGCGATTGCTCTGGAGATCGTCGGCCGCGTCGGCCAGCTCAAGCGCCTGGCTTGCAGCGGCATCCTCGGTCGATGCCATCTGGTTCTGGCGCCGGCGCAAGCGCTCGGAGCCCGCGCCTTGCCCATGAACGCAAAGGACTGGGTCACGACGAACGCGAAATCTTGGGCCAGGAGCGCGTTCATTTGGCCTGGCCGCGTCATCGCCGGATATTCGCGGATACCGAACAAGCCGACGAACCGGCTCGTATCGTGCGCCCGCACCTCGACCGTCTCGCGGCCGAAGATCACCCGTTCCCCATAGATGGCGGAACCCAAGTGGCCGCGGACCAGCGGCACCCTGCCGGCGCGGCCCATCATCACCAGCTCGAGCACCTCGAGCGGTTGGAGAACATCAAGCCATTATGCTCGTACAATTGGAGGCGTCGGGGCCGACAGCGTGCGAGAAGTTTCTCGATGTCACGCGCCTTGTCCTCGAAGCGCGCAAGCTCGTCCTCGTCGACTTCGGCCCCCTCCTTGCGCGCCGATGCCAGACGTCGAAGCAGCACGCCGGTACGATCGGCCGATCCGACGGACGGACGCATGATGAGGGTCAAGTAGAGCTCGTTGACGAACATGCGCTTGGCGGTCACCCGCGCGCGGTATTTTGCATCGAGAGCGGCCGCGAAGGCCGAGCGAAACTCGCCTTCTGGATAGTCCGTGATCGGCCTGCGGACGATATGGGTCCAGATCGCCAGACGGTCGTCGGCGATGTTGCGCAACGTGCCGTTGAGCTTTTCGTGCCAGTCGTTGAGATGGATTGGGTCGGCCGTCTCGAATGCAAGGCCGTCGAGCTTGAACATCATCATGAGATCGCGCCCGTCGAGCGCAATGATGTTGTCGTCGATATGACGCGCATAGGGGAGATAGCGCGCGGGTCGGCCTCTTGTCTGAGGATCCGCCACGGCGTCCTGGCGGCAGCGCCGCCCAACGAGCTGGCCCGGCTAGCCATGCGCAAATCCCCGGCGTTTCGCCCCATCAATCGGCAGGGGCGAGTAGGAGCTACCGCCCACCATCCCCGGTTGCGGCAGCGTGCCTTTGTCATTGTCCAGAGCCACAGGAGGCGGAAGGCGTTCGCGTCGTGCCGCACGATCAGCCGGGCTATGGCCAAAAATGCCCCGGCTAGCGCAAAGGCACAAAGCGGGTTGCCGGTGATGATGAGCGTCAGGCACGCCGCCAGCGCGATCGGCAGCGACGCTTCGATCGGAACGCCCAACCACATCGTTGGCCGGGTCACGGCCAGGAAGAGCGTTTCCTCCCTGAGTTTTTCATCGTCCATCCCAGCGCACTCACGCGCCGCCAGTGATGGTATCGACGATCCACTGCGCGCTGAACACGATGAAGATGCCGACGATGACGGTGACCAGGAGCCCCAGGCTCGCCCGCCCGGTGAAGAACATGAAACCCACGATGACGACCGCGATCACCGCGATCGTTTTCGCAAAAGTACCGGTCAGCCAGGTCTTGATATTCTCGGCCATCGACGTGACGCCGTCGGCCGCTTGGGCATGGGCCGGATCGGTGAGCAGGAGCGACACCGCAATGACCGCGATATACAGTGCCAGATATTGCGCGAAAGTGCGCCGCCGCGGCGTCAACCATATCTTGGAATTGGTCGCTAAGGCAGTCATTCGGCTTGTCCTTTCGGTAAACTATTGGATGCTCCCCCAAAGACCATCAATGATGCCGTCTGCGCGCCCGCAGTGGTGTCCCATCCGTTTTGGACGCGCGGCGAGCGGACGCCCGCTGGCGGCTGTGTAAATTTGGGTTCAGGCGTCACGGGAGCTGGCGAAGCGGCGGGTTCTGGGGCCGCTCCACGCCTGATCGCTGGCACGACGACACTCGACGATGCGTAGACACGGCCGACATAGCCGTTTCCGAACCCGCGCGAACGACTACCCGTGTTGTACATCGACATAGCGGTCGCGATCGCCACCTCTGTAGAAGGGCTGGAGCGCGCGACGCTCAGATAGTTGGAAGCCAGCACACGTGCGGCTGCGGCGAGATTGCGGCAGGGATCGAAGGCGTCCTCGACTGACAAGCCTAGCCACCTGAGATTTGCGCTGTTGATTTGCCCCAGACCCAGATCGATGTTGTAGCCGCGGGCAATCAGCGATCGAGCGACTGCGGCGGCCGATGCCCGATCGCTGGGATTGGGTGCGGGCACCCCCTTCGCATTCACGCCGATGGCGTAGGGATTGAAGTGACTCTCGGCGCGGACGACCGACACAAGCGTTTCGACCGCAACCGATGGCGCGCATTGCTGCGCGAGTCCAACCACGGTTGCGAGCTCGAGGATCACTGTGGCGTGGTCCCGGGTTCGCTGGGAGACACTGGCAAGCTATCAATATTCGCAAGCGAATAGGATTGCTGCCGCCCGTCGGTAAACGTCATCACGACCCGGCGCCGCGAAGCGGAATCGCGATCATAGACCTTGGTCTTCGCAACGCCGCCACCGGAACAGCCGGGGAATGAACCGCCCAATGCCAGACGCTCCCAGAGCTTCACCATAGGCGGCACGCAGGCGGGGTACTGTGTCGCACCGCCCGGGTTCGAGAGGCAAAGCAAAACCTGGCAGCCCAGATCGTTGGCAGACGCAGGAGCCGACTGGGCGGACATCGCCACGATCGGAACGGCAAGGGCAAGGCGCAGGCGCTGCATCTGATTTCTCCGCTTTTCAGCGCCGCTGCATTAAAAAATGCGCCGACCACTCTCCGTTGAAAATCACCTCTCTTTTGAACCCGGAGCGGCATTTTCGGGCAATCCCCCCACAAGGGGGAGCGCTGCGATCAGTTCTCGCTCGATGCCGCGCGGAACTGGCGTTGCCCTTCGAGAAATTCCTCAAGTGCTGCCGATTGATCTGGACGTAAGGCATCGATCGCGCTGAGATGCTCGGAGCGTTCTCCGCCGAGCAGAAGAGATGGGCATCGCCCTTCGTAGTTCCCCAAATTGGGCCGGTGTTGCTGATATCCGACCAAAGCCGCCAAATCTGGAGAGAACGTCCGTGCTATCTCGGGTGGATAGACCAACCACTGATTTTCATATGGTTTCAGCCATCCGAGGCAATAGCTAACGATCATGCCTTGGCGCACACCCGGTGACCGGTTGCCGCCAGCACCATGAAGGGTAGAGCCGAGGAAGACGATCGCAGATCCTGGACTGCATTCCACGGCCACCGGATCCTCGGGAGGTTCAGGTGTAAGCGCATTTGCGGCGTGGCTGCGCGGCCAGATCAGGGTCGTGCCATTGTCGTGCCGATATTCGGTGAACGGCCACATGACGTTGATGAGGTACTCGACCTCACCAGTTTGGCCCCGCCACATATCTTGATCGCGGTGGGGAAATTGCGGCAGCGCGCCGGGATGCAGCTCGAGAGCTTGAGCGAGATTGAGCTGTATGGTGTCGCACCAAGGACCGAGCACAGCTTGCGCGATCGCCATGATCTGAGGATGCTGGATGAATGCCGATGCATGGTTCGATCGTTTGAGCAGGCTTCCGAACCTCTTGGTGCGGCTGCCGTAGAGACCGCCTTCGCAAAATGGCGTTGCCTCGAAGTGGGGGGCCATATCTCTCGCCAGCAACTCGACCACGGCGGTGGGCATGATGTCTGGAAGCACGCAGAAGCCTTCGCGCATCAGTGTTTCGTAAATTGACCCGTGGGCCTTGGTCTCGGCTGCAGGTAGCGGTTTGGTAGCCATGCGATGTCTCCCGAATTTCATGCCGCAGCGCGATCAAGATCCATCAGATGGATCTGCGTGAAGATGCCGGATTGACGCAGGAGGTGCGGGGTATCCGGGGCGACATTGATCCGCATGGCCGACAGGCCGCGGGGATCGTTGTTGTCCGGCAATCCAAGCGGAAGGCATTCCCATCCGAAGGCGAGGATTTGTTGGAACCATGCCCATTCGGCAACGCCGGAATAGGTCGTGATGCCATTGCTTAGCGCGTATTCGACCAAGGCAGAGACGAGGCGATTGCGCGTGGCGAGCCGCTCGCGAGCCTTCAGTCGGCGCGCCAGGCAAAAGCGGGTTATTTCGCGAACTGTCGGGCCGGTGGGCGGTACGCCATCGCACAGATTGGGGAAGATGGTATCGAGGATGTGCGGCCTGTCGGTCTGGAGCAGACGGGCAGAGCCGGCATGCTCGCCGGTGTCATCGGTGATGACGATATAGACGGCTTCATCATCATCGAACTGATCGATCTCGTAGCGACGGGCGAGAACGGGAACATCCCAGCCAAGTAGATCGACGAACACGCGCTTACGCTCTTCAAACATCGATCTGAATACACGGCGACTCAGCGCCTGTTCGATGCCAATTCCTGTAACAACCATGATCACCTCCATTTGTGAGGCGATCATTCGATCAGTTTGTCATGATCTGCGTTATCCCCAGAACTGGGGAGGGATCGTCAGCGCAGGATATCGGTGAAGCTAATGGCGCCGTCGAAGAGCGCGCGAATGGCGAGCATCGTGCGTTTGGTTACGCCGTAGCGATCACGTGCATCCTTGAGATGCTGCGTTACGGTTTCGGCGCCGACACCGAGAATCTTGGCGATTTCCCAATCGGTCTTACCCCGCGCGACCAGCGCGACGCATTCGATTTGACGATCGGTGAGTTGCGGCGCGGCCGCGATGGGGGCGATCGTGGCGCGCGCTATCTTGCGGGCGGCCTCGAATGCGAAGCTGCCGACAAGCTGGACGAGCGGTAGTTGCTCTTCTTCCAGTTCCTCCCCGTCGCGCAGGGCAAAGGAACAGGAACCGTTTACCTCGCCGGGGACATGCGCAGGGATCGTGAATCCGTTGCCAAGGCCCGCAGATCGAGCCGCTGCCAATACCGCGTGGTCCCGCGGATGGAGTGAGATCATGTCCTCTACTTTCGACCAGGCGAAACCTATGGTCGTCGTATGGCTTGCACGATGGATCGGGTCAGCAGCGTATAGTCGGCCCTCCTCGAACGCATCAACCCAATTTCTCGGATAGCTGACAAGGCGAACGGCTGTGCTTCCGGAATTCAATAAGTCGATGTGATGCACGAGCGCGAAATAGCGGAAACCCATTGCTGCCGTAATTTCTTCGACAGCCTGTAGGAGAGCGTGAGGGGTCGAAGCAGCGCGGGCCACAGTGCAGAACGCCTGCACTTCGGCAAGGGTGATCATAAGCCGCCGATCTACTTGCTATACGAGAGCCTCAATATTGAGATGTCCGTCGCGGACAGCGCGAAGCACAAGTTGGGTCCGACGGCGGACGCCATAACGTCGGCGCGCGCCTTCGACATATTCGTGCACCGTGTCGCGGCTCAGACCCAGAATCTGTCCGATTTCCCAGTCGCTTTTCCCTTGGGCCACGAGGTCAAGGCAGTCGATCTGGCGAGGGCTGAGCGCTATCGGCACGTTTGCCAGTTCATCGGGACCGAGAAGGGCACGAGCCCGGTCGAACGCAACTGTGCCAATCAATCGGGCAGAGAGAAGGTCCGGGCTTGAGATCATATCGTCACCATGGCGCGCCACCGTAAATATCGCGTCGGGCTCGTCACGCATCCTGATCGGCATGGTGAACCCGGCTGCCAGTCCGTGCGCGCGACCCCGCTCAAGGATTGAAAGCTGGCGAGCGTTGGGCGCGATGTAATCCCCGATCCGATCCCAGGTGAGCCCGGAGACGGTCTTGACGCAGGCGGCGTGGACCGGGTCTTCAAGATAGAGTCGCGCGTCCATTACCTCCTCGATCCAGGGCACTGGATAGGTGGTTATCAGGACCGCTTTGCGTGTGGTCCGTTTCAGGTCGACGTTATGCACCAATGCGAACCAGCGGAACCCGAACTGGCGCACGATCGCATCGAGCAGGAATTTGAGTTGGTCGAGCGTCGTCGCCTGCCGGCATTCGGCTTCGAATGCGGTGATATCGCCCAAGCGGCCGGGATCTTCGAGACTATCCATAGTGCGAACGATTCGCATTTTGACTGTTGTTTCGTCCAGTCACCATACGGCGAAGCCATTGAAAAACAAGACCGGCTGCATCGAGCACCCAACTCTCCACAAGAAAAGCACAGGTCGTCTTTCGTACGAATTGGCCGATGCTGATGACGGGCGCGCGTGACACTTTACCTCCCGGCGCAGTGTCACAGCCGACAAAATGATGAAATCGGCGGCGAAGGGGGATTCACTTAACCCCCTATATGTGCTTGATTCAGACCTGTTATGTTGCACGCTCCGATCATCGGCGACGGCCGCCCGCAACTGGATATGCATCCTTGCTGGAGATGCTCGCGCGGTCCTCGTCTCGGCCGCGCAACGCCTTCATGGTGCTCAACCTGATTGCGCAGGTTTCCCGTTTCGGCGCTAGCGCCAGGCCGCTGGTTAGGCAAGGGCGGCGGCCTCATTACCCTGAGTGACTGTCTTTGTAATGCGCTGACGCCGATGGCGCACGTGCCCCCCGGTGCGTGGTTCAGAAAGAAAGGATATGAGCGATTTGGTCAAGGCAGGTGCTTGGCTCTCGACGTCCATCACGCCAAGGCTATCGTCGACGACGCCATCCGTGGGCGAGTGCGGGCGTCGGGCAAGACGAATGTCACCCGAGCGGTGTCCGAACCCGTGCGCGTATGCTTGCGCAAGCGCCGCTATGAGATATTGTAACGATCATTACAATTACGGTGCGCAGCGACAAGGCGTCTTTGTCTGACGGGTCGCGCGCGGCCCCGTTGGCGGCAGACAAGAAAAGCCCAGCGGTCCGATGCAGGCTGAACTGGCATTCTGAACGCCCGGGAATTGGCCAAATTTAACGCAACTATTGCCATCAAATCTGAATTTTGAGCTTAGCCGGAGCGACCTGCCGGGACCTTAGTTCCCTAGACCAAGGTACAATGGGGGGCGGTCGCGAAGTGTGATAATTTGCTAATCCTGTCCCAAGTAGCGATTAGGGAAGGCGGCGAGTCCGCCGCTTTCGTCCGACGTCTCCCGGGGCTCGGGTGCGACCAGCGTTCTGCAAAGCTGGCTTGAGAATGCATGGATCAGGAAGGGGGGGGTGGCGTGGCGCGACGAATTGACAGAGCGCCAACCCGCATAGGAAACGATACCGTCGGGCCTCTGAGCCATTTCGACCTAACCGATATTGAGTGGCACAGCGTCAAAGAGGCCCTCCCGCCAGAGCGGGGCCGACAATCACGGCCCGCGCACGATAATCGCCGATTTGCCGATGGTATTTTATTCGTAGTCGGTACCGGGTGCCCTTGGCGGCATATGCCTAGCCGTTACGGAAAATGGAATTCGGTCTATTTCAGGTTCATTCGCTGGAAACGGCAGGGAGTCTGGGATAGACTCTATGCTGTACTGGTCGATCTCGGTATGCCTGCTCGATGGCCATGCAACGTCGACGCAATGTCGCTGGATCTCAGTCGGTCATCCATAAGGTTGAGTTCCCGCGCAGCTGTCCGGACCGAGCAGATGCGCGGGACGGAGATGACCCGCTCGACGCTTGAACGCGGGGCTCCCGACCAAGATTGCTCAAAGTCGTGGGGGCGTGCGGGTCGGTTCGAAGGCCGCGAAAGTCACGCGGCGCTGCCCGGTGACCATGGCGAAAATGTCCGCCCGATCACCGGCAAGACTTCGAGCCATTCAACTCGGAACGGCTCGGTGTTCTGACGCCGCATGCACGAGAGCTCCCCATGGCATCCGGACGGAACGGGCAATATTGACGCAGCGGTAGAACCGCCTGCGTCAAAGCGGTCGCCGATCGTCCATTTTGCTCATGCCACCGGTCTGAACGCTCAAACATACCAGCCACTCCTGGAGCGTTTTTCCTGCCAGTTTCGCGTTGCGGCGTGGGATATGCGCGGGCACGGTCATTCCCCACTTCCGGCCATTAATGCGGGCTTTGAAGGTTGGGAAACGCTGGAAAGGGATCTTGAGGAGGTCGTCGTCAAGCTGGGTGAGAAGGTGCATCTGGTGGGGCATTCGATTGGCGCCACGCTGAGCATCATGCTCGCGGCGCGGAGACCCGACATTGTCGCCAGCGTGGCCGCGCTCGAGCCATCCTCTATTTCTTACGCGGATAGACTCCAAGTTGAAATATGTCGGGCCCAAGGGGGATATATGATTTTGACATGGCGCGCGCGGCTGCCCGTCGCCGATCAAGGTGGCGTTCACGGGAGGAAGCCAAAGCAAGCTATGCGGGCCGCGGCATGTTTAAGACCTGGCCGGATGCCTTCCTCCAAAATTATCTTGAAGCGGGCCTGCAGGACGCTGGGGACGGCGGCCTTCGCCTAAGTTGTGAGCCGGCTTGGGAAGCGGCTATATTTGCGGCGGTAACAACGTCGATCTGGCGCAGCCTACCCGAGCTAAAGGTGCCGCTTCTCATGGTGCGAGGCACCGTGGACACAATGATATCCGACGTCGACGCAACCCATTTCATGAGACTTTGCAAGCACTTACGCGATGTCCGCATCGAGGGAAGCACCCACTTTTTACCGATGGAAGA
Source organism: Sphingobium sp. SCG-1 (assembly GCF_002953135.1). Taxonomy (NCBI): domain Bacteria; kingdom Pseudomonadati; phylum Pseudomonadota; class Alphaproteobacteria; order Sphingomonadales; family Sphingobiaceae; genus Sphingobium; species Sphingobium sp. SCG-1. The sequence goes on along the minus strand of NZ_CP026373.1, from coordinate 227,922 downwards.
AACGGCGCTGGTCGCAAACGAAGTATCTCAGCACATCTTGAAACACAGCTGATAGCAAAGAGCCGTTCGCTGCAAGACTTAATAACACATAGGGACGAGAAGATGTCAGAAGCGACTTACCAGCCAGAAACGCTCGCGTTGCACGCCGGGTGGCGATCGGATCCGGCGACCGGAGCCGTAGTTCCCCCCATTTACCAAACCACATCGTTTCAGTTTCAAAATAGTGAGCACGCTGCCAATCTCTTTGCCTTGCAGGAGCTCGGGAATATCTACACGCGGATTGGGAATCCGACGACGGATGTGCTTGAAAGGCGAATGGCTGCCTTGGAGCGCGGTGCTGCGGCATTAGCCGTTGCGTCCGGACAAGCAGCGACGGCCTTCGCGATCCAGAATCTCGCCCGCGCCGGCGATAATATCGTGGCCGGCACCGACTTATATGGCGGCACGTACAATCTGTTCAAAAACACGATGCGCGATCTGGGTATCGAAGTTCGATTTGTCGATCCCTCCAGCGCTGACGCATTTCGGCAGGCGAGCGATGAGCGGACCCGAGCCTATTATGTCGAAACACTGCCCAATCCCAAGCTCATTGTCTGCCCGATCGCCGTGGTGTCGGCCGCCGGGCGCGCGATAGGAATCCCTTTGATCGTCGATAACACCGCAGCGCCGCTTCTCTGCCGGCCTCTGGACCACGGAGCGGCTGTCGTGGTGTATTCGACCACTAAATACGTTGGCGGCCATGGGACCTCGATCGGCGGAATGATCATCGACGGCGGGAACTTCGACTGGGCGGCATTTCCTGATCGGCAGCCGCTCCTCAACACACCCGATCCCAGCTACCATGGGGCTATATGGGTCGAGGCGGCAGCGCCGCTCGGGCCGATCGCCTATCTGTTGCGCGCGCGCACTGTTTTGCTGCGCGATCTTGGGTCGGCATTGTCTCCATTTAACGCCTTTCAGATCATGCAGGGGCTCGAGACGCTGCCGCTTCGTATCGCGAGGCATTGCGCCAATGCGCAATCCGTCGCCAATTTTCTGGCGTCGCGAGACGATGTGTTATCGGTAACCTATCCCTCCCTTCAAACCGGCATCCAACGCGAACGGGCAGATGCATATCTTAACGGCGGCTATGGAGGATTGGTTGGTTTTGAGCTTCCCGGAGGGCGTGAAGCAGGTCGATGCTTCATCGATGCGCTGAAATTGTTCTATCATGTGGCGAATATCGGCGACGCGCGGAGCCTGGCCATTCATCCGGCATCTACTACCCATTCACAATTATCTCTGGAAGATCGCCTCCTGACCGGCGTGTCAGATGGTTATATTCGTCTTTCAGTTGGCCTTGAGCATATCGACGATATCGTCGCCGATCTGACCCAAGCGCTCGACGCGGCAGGTCCCGCACATGCCGATTAGCGAGCAACCGTTGGCCAATTCCTGGCGCGGTTCATCGCAAGACCCCTGCTTCTCCGGTGGCCGGAATGGTGGTTCGAGATCAGCACGACCGATCCCGTTTTATGGCGCGGCAGCCTTTGACTGGAGGGGGGCGTGAATGTTCGGCGTGGGATGGCTGGGCTCATGTGTGCGCTATCTTTGCTGATATCGGGTGCGGCAGATCCGGTCGCCGGTGCGCTTGACGGCGAACAACCGGTTGGGCTGCGATTGAACGATGGGCGGGTAATGCGCATCGGCACTGTAAACTTCCGGACTGCTGACCATCAGACGATGTTCAAAGTGCGGCTCGATCCGACGCTTTTCGACTCCTATTTTCTATCAATGCGGGAATTCAAATGCTTGAACGGACGGGATTTGCAATGTCACGTCCCATATCCCTATCCGATGCCGTCAAGGGTAACGGACGGTGATTTGCGATGGCTCGAGCACAGTCTTTTGTTCTTTGTTAAATCCCCCAAACAATATGGCGCCCGTCTGACTGAAGGTGTCTATTATCAATTGCGCTGGAATGGGCGGGGCTTCGTCGGCAGACCATATTGGGTGGACCTCGACAAGCTCGCGGTGCCGCCCGCTGATAATCTGCCGCCGATATCCGTTGAGCAGGATGGTGTCGAAGCGCGCGACGACCGCTGGATCAGCCAGCTCCTGATTGGTGGCTTTTGAAATGGCGTCGCAAGTCTGCGCGCCAGGTGGCGCCGACCGTGATCTCACATCAAGGCCAACTCACAGCATAGTTCGTTTTACGTCTGCGACCGCGTCCGATTGCTCTTAGAGCGCAGCATGTCGCTTAGGACTTGATCTCTCAATATGAAGTGGTGTCGCAGCGCAGCCGCGATGTGAATGCCGGCGAGGACGGCAAAAACAATTCCGAGGAGCTCGTGCGAGCTTCGAGCCAACAGGACCAGGCCATCGCCCTTTTGAATATGAAGCTTCGGCACAGACACAAGCCAAAACCAACTGAGCGGATATTTCCCCGCCGAAGTAAAAACCCATCCTGTCAGCGGAAGCAGGAACAATAGTCCATAAAACAGCCAATGGGCCGTGCCGCTCGCGACTTTCTCCCACTGTGCGACGATCCCACGCGCCACCCGCGGATGCGCAATCCTCCACCCAATGCGCACAACGGAAAGTGCAAATATCGTTAAACCAGTCGATTTGTGGACCGCGACGATATCCCGAATAATCGGCTTCAGCGCGTCGCTTGCAAAACCAGACACGAGATTGCCAATCACAAGTAGCGCGATGATCCAATGTAACGCTTGCGCCACGCGGTCATATCGAGTTTCAGCCGAAAAGCTCACGGACCATTCTCTCCTCCCAACAGTGGCTCACGGATCATGGTCAAGAATGGCCGCAATTCTGTTACTAACAGCATCTATGTCGATCATGCCATCTACATGCTCGACAATTCTTTCGGGGGCATAGTAAGCTAGAATCGGCGCCGTCTTGCTCCGGTATTCGGACAATCGATTCCGCACCGTCTCTTCATTGTCATCAGAACGCCGAGAAAACGTGGGACCCTTGCATTGGTCACAGACTCCTGGGGTCGTCGTAGGTTTGAAATTATCGTGATATCCCGCCTTACATTGAGTGCATGTGAAACGTCCGGCAACCCGGTCCACAAGAATGTCTTCATCGACATCGAGGACAATCACATGATCGACCTTGCGATCTCTGGAGTGCAGGAGGACATCCAATGCGCAGGCTTGTGCCTGCGTTCGCGGAAATCCGTCAAATACGAATCCACCCGACAGTTGGTCGTTGTCGAGTCTTTCGCCGATTAGCGCAGCCACAATGTCGTCCGAGACGAGTTCTCCACGCTCCATTACCGTTTGAGCCTGAACTCCAACACGGCTGCCGCATTTCACCGCGGCTCTGAGCATGTCACCAGTCGACAGCTGTACCATACCGCGATTGTCGACCAGACGCTGCGCCTGCGTTCCTTTGCCAGCGCCAGGAGGGCCGACGAGGATAATGTTCACTTGTCGCACGCTCTAGCCCCCCGGTTTCAATTCAAGGTTTTTCTGCGAATTTAATTTATCTCACGTGTCGCTGCGGCGATCTCTGGACTGAAATCGCCCATCACCGGGCTGCTTTGAATGATCATGCCCTCGACACTGCAGATGCTCGCGCACAGGCTCACGGCCGTCTGCACAACAAGTTGACACAACTCTGTCGGATCAATGATACCCGCTGCGCGCAAGTCGTCGCAATCGGCACGGGCGACGCTGTCGAAGCCGCTCCAAAGCGATCCATTATGACGGCCACGCTGTTGAATGCCGGCGTTGATCTGAATCGCAGTGACCGGCGCGGTGAGCGCTTGGATAACGGCGCGCTTCCCCGCTCGAACACCGAGCGTTTCGTTCGAGTTGATCTCGGCGCGCACTGCTTCGGTGGCCCGCAACAGAGCATAGCCTCCACCGGGAACGATGCCTGATCGTTGCGCTGACTTAGTAGAACCTATTGCCTTTTCGGCCGCGCGAAGTCGGTATTTGATCTCAAAATCACTGCGACCGCCAATCTGTACGACAGCTCCACACTCCCTTAGCATGGCGAGGCGTTCGTCCAGCTTCTCCTCCAGATCGACCCGGCCGGTGATCGATTTGGTCTCATCCTTCAAGTTTCGCCGCTGCCGGACCAGCACGTCGATCCGTGCCCGTTTGGCGTCTCCAATCCCCGAGCCTTCAATTATGGTCGTTACGCCGCCCTCGACCTTCAAGCGTTTGCAACTTCCCAGATCCTCCAGCCTCAATGTCGCCAAATCCCCGCCCAGTCGCTGGAGAAAGGGCTTTGCGCCGGTGATAATCGCGAGATCTTCAATTGCGTCTGAGCGACTGTCACCCAAGAGTGGCGCATCTATTGCGGCGCAGCGCAACTTGCCACGCACATGGTTCATGACCATTGCAGCGACAACTCCACCATCCACTTGCTCAGCGATGACGACGAGCGGCCGACCGACCATCTGGGCCGCTTCCAGCGCAGGGAGCAGTGTTTCAAACGATTCGATTATTTGATCAGTGAGAAGAAACAGCGGCGCATCCAGGGTGAGAGATCCGAGATCCTTGTTAGTAGCGAAGGCCTGCGAGAGAAGCCCTCTCTCGAAACGGGCCCCATCCACAATCTCCAAACTATCCTCGGTTCCGTCTCCGAATTCGGCCCTGACGTTCCCGCCATCGCCCACACGCCTGAACGCCTCACTCACCATGTCGCCGATCGACGCATCGTAGTTGCTGGCACTCAACGCTATATGACGCAGGTCGTCGGCATTGGCCGGCAATGTCAGATCGATCAGGGCCGCCACGACCGTCTCGGCAGCCTCTCGGAGGCCCTGGCAAATGCCGGTCGCTTCAAGGCCCGCGCCAAGTGCCCGTTCGACCTCCTCGGCCATGGCTTGCGTGACTATAATGGCCGTGCTGCTTCCATCGGCGAGCCTATCATCGACTGCCCGTGATGCCTGAACCAGCAGCTTTAGGCCTACATTGAGTGCTTTGTGCCGATCGCTCAACGCTCGCGCGAGTGTCCTGCCATCCTTCGCCAGCATTGGCGTGAGCTTACCGACATGCTCAAGCAACGCTGGCCGCCCACATGGACCGATCATCGTCCGAGCAACGCGTCCTAGTGTTGCCATCCCCGCAACCAACGCCGGATAGGCTCGCTCTTTGCCAATTACATCACTGTGCATCATAAATCATCACGTATCGTTTGTCCTTTGGGCGTCCGCTGACACAGTGTTGAGCTTCATGAACTCCCGGCCAACCTTTGATCGAAATTCGTGTAACCGCGCGAGGCGGTTCCAGGTCGTGAGCAGTAGGCGTTCGCGATACGTCGAAGATTCCAGGAATGCTGCGGCGATATTGGCATCGAAATCGGCCTCCCAATACTCGATGAGTTCTTCGACCCTTTGCTCCCCAATGCTGGTCTTGAGTCCTTCCTCCACCACGTGCTGCTCGCCCAGTGCCAGGTCGAGCGCTTCAGCGGTATCAAAGAGAAATTCGTCCATTGCGCAGCTCCCCGAACGTCAGCCAGAGGCTAGAAACTTCTCCGTATAAATCTGTCCAGACGGTATACCACGGCCATGGCAAATCTCCTCAATCCGCTGAACCATGGCGGCGGGCCCGCAGATATACACGTCCGGTGACTGCGTGTTGCTTTCTAAGATATTTTCCAACGCGTCCGCGACATTACCGACCCGGCCGGTCCATCCGTCATGCCCTTCTTCTAATGCAAGCTCGAGCTCCACGTGCCAGTTGCGCGCGCTAAGGGCTGCCAATTCCGAAGCATAGAAGAAATATTCCTTATTGCGCATGCCGAAAACCAGCTTGGACGGAACCATGCCAGCATCTCCCTGCATGCCTCGCAGCATTGACACCATCGGAGCAAGCCCGGTGCTTCCCGCGACGAAAAGGCGCGGGCGCGAGCTTGACTCCTGGAGCCCGAAGGTACCGAAGGGTCCCTTCATTTCCAGCATCATACCCACCCGGGCGTGATTTCTAAGATAATTCGAGAAAAGCCCGTCATCCAGCAGTCGGACCATCAATTCAACATGACCTGATCCATCTGGACTGTTCGCCATGGAGAAGCTGCGCCATTCATCGGTCCCTGGCACTCGAATATTGACATACTGTCCGGGGCGAAACTCAAAAGGGATAGGCCGTCCGACAGCGTCGCGCGCCTCCAGCAGCAAACCTGCCACATTTGGGGTCCAATGGTCGAGCTTGATCAACGCAACGTCGTGGATCGTTTCTACCTTCGACGAACCGAAGGTGACCATATCCAGGCCGTAGGGCAGTTCCAATTCGAGGTCGGAGGTAGGATAGGTCTGGCACAATAAAGTGTAACCCTCTTCCTGGTCTTCTGGCGGAAGCGAGTAGACGTTTACGCCGGGACCAAGCTCGAAATCACCCTCGTTGCAAAGCGCTTTGCATGTCGTACAGATACCTTTGTGACACTCTGACATCAGAATAATATTGCCGCGCAATGCTGCGGTCAAAACATCTTCGCCTTCTCGACAGTCGAACGCGAGGTCTTCACCGTCCTCAAGCGTGGCGCGTATAGTATACATCGTCCATTCCTTGGATTAATCATCACGTGTGGGGTTCAGCGTCGCGCTTCTGCTCCTCCATAATCCCGAATACCCGGATCATCGATTCGATCGCTCGCTTGGCGGCGGGCTCACTAAGCGCAGCGCCGTGATGAACGACGTCGCCGTCGCGACGGATCTCCCATCGCCATGCATATTCGAAGTCTTCGCAATAGCCCTGGAAGCCGCCAGCCTCGACGATCGGCGCGCTCTGGCAAAAAGGGGCAACATCTTCATCCATGGTTCGATTCCTCATCGGGTAGTCGCCCACTGAACGATGATGCGGCCCCAGAAAGCTTAACGAAGCACCGCGTCCATTGCGTTGCCATGGCCTGCTACCAGGGCCGTGAACCCGCGCTTCTCCCGCCACTCTTCGATGTCGATTGCGGCGATGTCGACGATTTTTGCTCGGGCGATCATCAAGCGCTCGCTCAAATGGCTCTCGATCTCCAGCCAGTAATTGACGGGAATGATTGGCGGCTTGAACTTGCGCCGCATCTCCGCGCCGATAGCTTCGAGGGCGAACTGATCGGTCCCGGCAGCTTCGATCCGCTCCCGAAGCGCAGACACAACCTGCGACGCCGGCGTCCCACAGGCGCAGGTTTCGAGCAACGCAACGCCGACATATTTTCCGGAACGCAGGGTCGCGACGCGGGACTCTAGTTCCGCCTCGATCCAAAGTGCGTCCCATTCCAGATCGAACGTCTCTCGCTCGGCACCGATGTGCTTTGCGCGGAAGTCGAGCAGTTCCGCTGCCGCGGCGTCGAGGGTGTCGAGGGTCGATATACGGTCACGCCATTCGTCCCGTGTCGCGTTGTCGTAAAGACTGCGATCACCCTCGCCGAGGAATTTGTTCTTGAAGCTCATTGATTGTCTCCTTGCGAGAATCACGCCAACGCGCGGTCGAGGCCAACTAGCTCCGTGGTGACCGTGAACGTGTTGCCGTTGATGAATGAACGGCCAACGGATGACGAGACGTTTACGAGGAAATCATAGACGTTATACTGCCGCCCCATGATTTCCGCGACTTGGTCTACGTCGATTTCGATCTTGCCCATCGCCTTGATCCAGTAATAGCTGGCGTGGTCTTCGACAATAATGCTGGGATTGATCGCCAGCTGCTCGCCGAGGATGATCTCCTCGATGACGACCGTCATTTCCTCGGTCTTCATGAGGACAAGAACGACCTCATGGGACTCCTTGACAGTCATATTCTCTTCGGAAAGAAACTCGTCGACGAACGCTTGACCATTCTTCGAGTTTAGGCCTTCACTAGATCCGCGGCCCATAGCCGTAACTCCTCTAATCTATGCGGGATATCCGACCATTACCTGCGCAGTGAGGTGATCGACATTGGTGTGATAATCGACCACGGAGCCAAAATCCTCGACCCAATCCTCGATCACTCGGTGGACGGACTGCTCAACAGCGTCGCGACCCGTCACCGCTTCGCTCGGCGAGGGAAGCTGGGCGTAGATACCGAGGAAATCCGTCAGTCCTGAAATCGCTAAGGGAAGCCATTTGTCTGTCCAGGCACGGATGACAATCCGGTTGTGCTCGCCAAACTCGGGGTCTTCAGATAGGCAGGGACCGTAAAGCTTGCGGATTCCAAGTTTGGCCGTTTGCGCATAGCTCCCCGCCTGTGCCAAGATCCATGGTGTGACATTGTCACCATAGGTCGGAGCGACACGTTGGAAGAACTCCCGGCGCATGAAGTGTCCGCAAATCGGGTCGATAATGGCATGCGTTGCCCACATGATCTCGGCCCAGTCGAACGTGCGAGCCCACACCTTTTCGACGGCGGCTCTGACGCCGGCGTAGATCGGACTGGCGGTCCAAACTTCCTTTCCTCGTTCCAGACCGGGCTCGAAGCCATCGATCATCTTGGCGAGAAATACCCGCTCCATTTGCACCATTTGCGACGCGTCATTCTTGTCGAAACCTGTGAGGGCTACCCACATCTTGACGAAGTCTGACAGCGAGTCCTTGGTTGCGGAGGCGTGCGCGTTGAAAAGCCCATATTCGAAGAATGTCAGCGTGGCGAAATCGACTTCCAGGAAACCGAGCCAGTTTGGATTGATGCCGCGAACCGAACCCTCGGCCGAGATCGATCGGAAAAACCGGTCGGCCGCGCGCCCATCTTCCGACTTTGCCTTAATGGCCGGAAAGAACCAACGACGATCAGGGTCTCTGAAACGAAACCAATCACGTGTCTTCAACTCGGTTGTTTCGTTCGCATAAGCGCCTCGACCGCCAGCGTGCTTCTGCATATATTCGCCGATCTCGAGGCCGCCGCCGACATAGTCGGCGCTTTGCTGGGTATACCCGATCAGCTGCTCATATTCTGTAAGGCGCTTGCCCTCGGGGACCATGAAATAGTTCATCGTCCGCTCTTTTTCCATCGGTGCCGATGGGATGGCTTCGCGGATCTCTAGGATGCGCTCCGGCTCAAAAATAGCCCGTAGGGCTTGCCCCTGCTTCATTTATTGACTCCTCTCCGGGTAGGGCGCTCCTTTAAAGGAGCGCCCCCCTTTTCAACTCAGTGCAGCTTCAGCGGATTGGGAATAACCATACCGATGCGTTGGATATCATCGATGGTCCACATATTGTCCGATCGCAGATGGGGCTGGGCGACCAGCGTCTTCCCATCACTGCGCAAGCCGCCGCTCGCGCGGATCACCTCCGACAGTTCCCAACCTTCAAACTGGGTCAGGAAATCCTGAGCCTCGTAACGCTCTGGTTCGAGAAGGAACTGTTGCTCGCCCCAGGTGTCCGAGAACGCGTACCGCCGGCCATTACGTTCGAGAATGCGCAGGTCACAGGCGCCCTTCGCAAGCTTGGGACAGAAGGGGACGCCGGAGACGTGGTCAACATAAGGTATGTAACCATTTTCCAGCAGCCAAACCGATGGAAGGAAGCCGCTCTTCGGGTCCTCGTAGCCAAGTTTCCGCCATTCGTCGTAGATCACGCCATAGCGGTCATACCAGCCTGGATAGTTTTCCTCGAACCAAGCCATGTCGCGGTCATCGGGCAGTTCGTGGCGCCAGTGATGGAGAGGCCACAGAGCAAACGCGATGATCGCGACATCGTGGTGAGACCAGACCGCATCCTGCTTGGCATGGCGAAGGCTGGGAGGCGATTCAACGCCATATTTTCCGAGGCGACCGAGCCAGATGCCGGCCCAATCTTCGTAGACCCACCGGTTCCAGGTCTTGTACCAAGGTTCAACCTTGTAGCGGCTGAAATATTCGAACAGATAGCCTAGGACAGGCGTGAAATATTTTGTCTGGGTCCAGAATGCGTTGTTGAGATCAGCGTTAAGATGTTCACGCGCCTTAGGGTCGTTGATCACCGATACGATGGTCTGATAACCATTGGCCATGTGGCGCATTTCGTCAGTTTGGATCGAGGTGAACACAGTCGGCGTGATTTCGTCGCCATTCGTTGCAGCCCATTCCGTCAGGGCCACGATCAGGGGATTGGTATAACATGCCTCCGCCACGAGCTGCAGGTTGATCGAGCACTCGACTGGGTCGCCGGCGTTGAAGCCATCGCCGAATGCCCGCTTGATCCCTCGGAACGCAGGGCCGACGGATCGAACCTGTCGCGCATTATTGTGTCCGGCAGCGTCGTAGCTGTGCTTGGAGTAGTAGTGGTTCACATAGGCTGTCTGGTTGGTGTGACGGATTTCGTCGATCACCTGCGAGAGATAGCCATTCTTCTGCTCAGGCGACTGCGCGGAATCCCAAAGCAACGCCGAACCTGCGATTGCGTTGTACTCGCCGCACTCGAGGAAATTGGCGAATACCTTCATGGCTTCCGCCCAGCGAGGATGTACGCGGTTGGCAGCATCCAGGCGATCGAGCCCATCAAGGAGCGTTCCGAACTGGCGCTCTTCCTTGATCGATTCCATGCGCGCATATTCTTTGGCCGTGAGCTTAAACTGCTCCTTGGTCATATTGGCCATTTCGTATTTCGTGCCGTACTTCGACCGGTTCTCCGCGAACTCCCACTTGAAATCCATCAAGTAGCGATGGACTTCCTGTGGGTCGACAGAGGTTGGAACACGAACCGACTTCTTGGTCTGCTCCAATACCTTGTGACCGCTTTGAGATGCCGTGAGCATGCTTGGTCTCCTCTTCCTAATTACGAACCATAATCTGTCTGCAGCAGCATCTCAGTGACCTGCTGCGCGCGCGACCCTGGCGCTCGATTTTCGAGTCTTCCAGCACCTGCTTCGGGGTAGTTATCGCCCTGAGAGTTGAAAGACGCCATTGTGCTTTGGTACAAGGAGCGCGCGGTGGAAAGCCGCGGCGCCGCTCGACGCTGTCCTCTCATCTCCGGTGGCGACACGCCCTAGCGGAAGCGAGAGTGGCAGGGACGCTTCCAGCGTGTAGGTTGTCGTATGGCCTGAGCGAGCAAAGACCCCAACCCCCAACCGGCGAGGTGAGCGATTACTCCCGTCGCACCTTTGCATGCTCGCAATCTTCGCACCGCCGGTATGCTAGGGGAGAGAGGAAGCGAATGGTAAGATCTGTGACGTTGTCATTCCGAACTGCACTATCGATCGCGGGCTTGGTCGCATTTGCGGCTCTCGCGCTTATGGGCGTGGCTCTCGGCATGGGACTGGCGCGAGCCGACCATCTGCTTGACCGCGTAAGTCGATCCCAGAACCAATTGGCCATGGCAACGCGGCTTGAGGCCGATGTCAATGCGTTCATGCTGCTCCCCCCCGGTGATTCAGATGGCGAATCCCGGCATATTTACCTGCAGCTTTCCAGGCTGAGGCTGTCCATCGCAGAAGAATCGATGACGCTCATCGGCGAAGAGAGGCGCCGGCAGCCTGATGAGGTGGCCGCGCTCGACACCCTTCAAAACCTCTTCGCCAAAATGAAAGGCAGCAATGCCGAAATCCAAACGGCGCTTTTGGCAGCCGAATTCCGCATACGCGTGCAAGGTATCGTCCAGAACGAGCGATCAGAAGCCGACCGCTCCATCCGCGCCATGCGAGATCTTAAACGACGAGGGTCGATCGTTGCGGCTGCAACCCCCGCGATACTGATAGTCTTTGGGGCGATCTTTGCCTGGCTCATGATCAACGGCCTTGTGCGACCGATTCGGGCCTTGCGCCGGGCCGTTCTGGACGTGACTCGCGACGAGGTTTCGGGACCAATCGAACTCACTGGCTATGCTGATTTTAAGGATCTCACGGCCGCGTTTACCGAGATGGCATGTACGATCAAAGCGCAAAAAACCACGCTCGAGCGCGTCAACAAGGACCTCGAAGCGCAGGTGACGCAGCGTACGGCAGAGTTGTCCGATCAACTCGCGCGCCTGGCGGAGATCGATGCGTCGCGACGGTTGTTTTTCGCGCAAGTGAGTCACGAACTTCGCACGCCCTTGACTGTCGTGCTTGGCGAAGCTGAAACCGCGCTTCGTGACCTGGATGCTGCGCCTGTCCGTCTACGTGATGCGTTGCAGCATATTCTGGCAAATGGGCAGTTCGCACATCGTCGGCTAGAGGACTTGCTAGGGCTTGCGCGCGCTCAGGATGGAAAGCTCACTCTGCAACGAGACGATGTGGATTTGAGGAAAATTATGCAGGCGAGCTGCGTGCAAGCCGAGTCTTACGCGCGCTCGAGCGGCCTTACAATCCTTTCAGAATCGCCAGACATGGTCATCGGCGTGAAGGGTGACGCCAGTTGGCTGCAGCAGGCGCTGCTTGCGTTAGTGGACAACGCGATCAAATATGCGTCCGAAGGAGGAGTGATCAGGATGTCGCTTGTTCACGACGCGTCCCTGGCCCGACTGAGCGTATTCGACGACGGTCCCGGCGTTGCTGATCACGAACTGCCGCGATTGTTTGAGACTTACCATCAGGCTTCGGCCAATCGGCGCCGCGGCGGCTCGGGTTTGGGCCTTGCCGTGGCGCGATGGGTCATACAATCGCACCAGGGAACAATCTCAGCAAAAAATTGTGCACAAGGAGGCCTTGCCATTCTGATCGAGTTGCCGCTGGCATCATGAACATTCTGCTAGTCGAGGACGATCCGGGCGTCGGTCGCTTTGTCAGTCGCGGACTTGTGACCGAAGGCTTCAACGTAGAGTGGCACCGATCGGGACGTCAGGTGATCGCAAGTCTTCGGACCCAGGCGTTCGCAGCCGCCGTTCTGGATCTCGGCTTGCCAGACGTCGACGGCGTTGAGCTCTGTCGAGAATTGCGCTCCGCTGCGATCGATACGCCAGTGTTGATGCTCACGGCGCGGGCAACGCTTGAGGACCGACTTGAAGGTTTTGACGGAGGTGCAGACGATTATTTGACAAAACCCTTTGCATTCTCCGAGCTCGTTGCTCGGCTGGGAGCGCTGGTTCGCCGAGGGGAAGTCCATCGCAGCCGCGTTCTTCTAGTCGGCGCGCTCACCGTCGATGTGTTGGCGCGATTGGTCACGGTAGGTACGAGCGCGCTCTTGCTCTCTCGCCGTGAATTCGATCTCCTGTCATTTCTGGCGGCGCGAGCCGGCGTTGCAGTCCGTCGTGACGTCATCATGGATGGAGTCTGGGGAGAAGATACGGACGTTACAGAAAATGCTGTCGATGTTTATATTGGCTATTTGAGGCGCAAACTTGCCGGTCTTCCAGGAGTGCCGACTATTGATACCGTTCGGGGGGTCGGCTTTCGCATGTCGCCGGTTGTACTAAAGGATGAGGCAATGTGAGAAGCGTCTCACGAAACTCCAAAGATTAGATGCGACCTCGGGCGCTATGCCTTCGGGCAATGATCACGGTCCATACTGTAGATCAGTTTTGCCGGGAGGAGCCGCCACTTGCTACGCACGATCAGATCTGCCGCAATGGGCGCTGGAGCGTCGCTCCTCTCCCTGCCAGCCGTCGCACAGATCAATCCGTCGCAAACGCTTCCTGCGGACATCATCGTGACCGCACCAACGCCGCTGTCCGACGTTGGTGAAGATGCGCTGGCGTTTCCAGCCCAAACGTCCAGTGACAAGGAACTGGAAGCAAGCCACGCGAGCAGTATCACTGACTATCTGAAGCGCATGTCCGGTGGTGTTTTCGTCAATGAGATTCAGGGTAATCCACTTCAGCCTGATATCAATTATCGGGGCTTCACCGCCTCCCCGCTGCTCGGCACGGCGCAGGGTCTGTCGCTATATATGGACGGCGTGCGCCTAAATCAGCCATTCGGCGACGTTGTCAGCTGGGACTTGATTCCCAAGTCGGCGATCCGTTCAATGACTCTGGTACCGGGGTCTAATCCACTGTTTGGGAGAAATTCTCTTGGCGGCGCACTGTCGGTGCGGACCAAGGACGGCAAATCTGATCCCGGTTTCGAACTGGAGGGGAGTTACGGCTTGTTCCGCCGACGTACATTGGAGGCGCAGGCGGGCGGCAGTAGCGCGAATGGCCTCGACTGGTTCCTGGCAGGAGACTATTTCAGGGAGCGCGGCTGGCGCGATTTTTCGCCGTCGAAGGCTGGCCAGATGTTCGGCAAGCTCGGCTGGTCCGATGCGGCGACGCGGATCGCGATGTCGGGCAGCTTCGCCGACACCGACCTCAACGGCAACGGCCTGCAGGAAAAGCGGCTGCTGAAGGTCGATCGCAGCAGCGTCTACACCTTTCCCGACAATACGAAGAATCGCGCCTATCTCACCAATCTGACGGCAAAGCACGACTTCTCCGAACATCTCAGCTTTTCCGGCAATCTCTTCTGGCGGCAGATTCGCACGCGCACCTTCAACGGCGACATCAACGACGATGCGCTGGGCGAGAATGTCTATCAGCCGAGCGCCATCGAACGCGAGGCGTTGACGGCGGCGGGGTATAGCGGCTTCCCCTTGAGCGGCGAGACGCAGGCGAATACGCCCTTCCCCAAATGGCGCTGCATCGCCAACGCGATCCTGAACAGCGAACCGAACGAGAAGTGCAACGGCCTCGCCAATCGGTCGGACACCAGCCAGCGCGAATGGGGTGCGACCGGCGAACTGACGTTGCGCAGTCCGCTGGCGGGCGGCGAGAATGCGCTGACGGTGGGTGCCGCCTATGTAGACAGCCGCGCACATTTCATGCAGTCCTCGCAATTCGGCTATCTGACGGCGGATCGCGGGATCGTGCCGGTGGCCGGGCCGGGCGGCTTTGCCGACGGGACGCAGGATTCGGAAAATGCGTTTGACGCGCGGGTCGATCTGGTCGGCCGCACCAGCAGTTTCAGCGCTTATGCGCTCGATGCGCTCGACCTTGGTAAGGTGCATGTCGACCTGTCGGCACGCTACGACCGCACCACGATCCACAATCGCGACGCCATTTCACCGGGCGGCGGCACCGGATCGCTCGACACCGACCAGCGGTTCCAGCAACTCAATCCAGCGCTGGCGCTGCGCTATACCGTTGCGGCCGGCATGACGATCGACGCGGCGATCGCGCAGACCAGCCGCGCGCCGTCGGCGGTCGAACTGGGCTGCGCCGATCCGGCGAGCCCGTGCCGCTTGCCGAATGCGCTGGCGGGCGATCCGCCGCTTGCACAGGTCGTCGCGCATACGATCGAGGGAGGCCTGAATGTGACGCTGAGGGGCGTGACTGCCCGGATTGGGGCGTTCCGGACGGTCAGTCGCAACGACATAT
Organism: Sphingobium sp. SCG-1; assembly: GCF_002953135.1. Classification (NCBI taxonomy): domain Bacteria; kingdom Pseudomonadati; phylum Pseudomonadota; class Alphaproteobacteria; order Sphingomonadales; family Sphingobiaceae; genus Sphingobium; species Sphingobium sp. SCG-1. The sequence continues at coordinate 212,753 of NZ_CP026373.1, read as the reverse complement.
TGTTCGTTGCCGATGATGCGTCGGGCTTTGGCTATTTCCGCAATTTTGGTAAAACCCGGCGACAGGGCGTCGACGTCGATATGACCGGCACGCTTGGACCGGTGCACCTTTCCGCGCAGTATACCTTCCTTGATGCTACCTATCGTAGCAAAGAGACGTTCAATGGGTCGGCAAACAGTTCGGCGGAACATGCGGCACCGGGTTTCGAGGGTGTGATCGAGATCGGCAAGGGCGATCGCATCCCGTTGATCCCGCGCCATATCTTCAAGGCGAGCGCAAGCGTCGATCCGATCGACCGCGTGTCACTCAGCATAGACATGATTGCGGTGTCCGGGGTTTACGCCCGCGGCAACGAGAACAACCAGCATGCAGCCGACGGCGTCTATTATCTCGGTGCCGGCAAAACCGACGCTTATGCGGTGTTCAACCTAGGCGCAGAAGTCCGACCGAAGGCGGCGATCACATTGTTCGCGCAGATCAGCAATTTGTTTGACAAACATTATACCAGCGCTGCCCAGCTTGCCGCGACGGGGTTTGACGCGACTGGCAAATTCGTAGCGCGCCCGTTCGGCGCTCCTGTAATCGACGGCGAGCGACCGTTGGTCTCCTCGACTTTCTACGCGCTCGGCGCACCGAGAACGATACAGATCGGCGCCCGCTTTCGCTTTTGAGATGTCGCTGGTGGGGTGGTTCGCTGTTCGCTCATCTCCACGGCGTTATACCAAGGGACAGGTTGTGCGAGGCGGTCGAGGTCTATAGCGCGTTATTTGAACGATGCTTGAGGCTGTCAATGCTTCGCGCAGTATTCGGTTGCCGGCAACCCAAGAGGTCATCTCGCTGTATGCCAGCTCAAGCTATGTAATGCCGACACGACATCACGTTGATCATCTGCGACGCCCGGATACGGTGCAACGATCGGTCCGATTGGTCATGCGTTATAAGAATCTGGACTGTCTTGCAGCGTGCCACACTGGAAAGGCGCGCTCAGATACTGTGGAATGTTTAATATAGTGCGACGCAATATTCTCTGCAGATGTTGCCCCCGCTGGACGGCCGAAAAGGGGAGGCTTCTGCTGACGACAGTTCTCAAGGAACGGCGGCTGGGGAGTTGCAATAACAAACGACGGCCCGCTCCGGGCGCACTAGGTCGGCGGCCGGGCAGAGCGAGGCGAGCACATGCCAGGCGTTGAACCATCAATCGTTTCGAACGCGGTCGATCCGCTGGGGTTGGTGGAAGCCGCTATTCAGCGCGCTGCCGACGCCCTGGGAAAGGAACAACGAGCCGACGGGCACTGGGTCTTTGAGCTCGAGGCTGACGCCACCATTCCCGCCGAATATATCATGTTGAGACATTTCCTCGGAGAGCCGCAGGATTTCGACCTGGAGGCTCGAATAGGCCGCTATTTGCGACGGATACAAGCTGACGACGGAGGATGGGCGCTATTTCACGGCGGCAGCTTCGATATCAGCGCGACGGTCAAGGCCTATTTCGCCCTCCGGATGATCGGGCATGAGATCGACGCGCCGCATATGACGCAGGCGAGAAAAGCGATCCTGGTCGCGGGAGGCGCGGGGGCCGCTAACGTCTTCACCCGCACGCAGCTCGCCTTGTTTGGAGCTGGACCTTGGGCGGCCGTGCCGGAACTACCGGTGGAGATCATCCTGCTACCACGATGGTTTCCGATCCACCTTTCGAAGATGTCATACTGGGCGAGGACCGTGATTGTGCCTTTGCTGGTGCTCAGTGCTCTTCGACCGGTCGCGCGCAATGCGCGTCGTATCAACGTCGATGAGCTCTATGTCACCAAGCGGACATCTGATGCGACGACCCACGGCAGAGACGCCAAATGGATGTGGACCTGGGGTTTCGGCTTGGTTGACGTAGTTTTAAAGATCATCCACCCGTTCTGGCCAAAAAGGCTGCGGAATCGGGCCATAAATCGGTGCGTGGCCTGGGTGACAGAGCGGCTGAACGGCGAAGACGGGCTGGGCGCGATTTATCCCGCGATGGCGAATAGCCTGATGATGTTCGACGCACTCGGCTTTCCTCCCGACCACCCTGATCGGGCCATCGCACGCAAGTCGGTGGAAAATCTGATCGTGCTAGAACCCGAAGGACGTCGCGACGAAGCCTATTGCCAGCCATGCGTTTCGCCCGTCTGGGATACGGAGCTAGCCGCGCACACGATGCTTGAGGTGGGTGGGGCAGAGGCCGAGCACCGAGCTGTGTCCGCATTGGCATGGCTAAGGCCTCTCCAGGTTCTCTCCGTTCGCGGCGACTGGGCAGAGAAACGACCGTGTGTTCGACCAGGTGGGTGGGCGTTTCAATACCACAACCCACATTATCCCGATCTCGATGATACTGCGGTCATCGTGATGGCAATGGATCGGGCGCGGAAGCTCAGCGATTTTCACGAGGCGATCGCGCGCGGTGTGGAATGGACCGTAGGTTTGCAAAGTAGCAACGGCGGGTGGGGCGCTTTCGACGCCGACAACATCTAACATTATCTCAACTATATCCCGTTTGCCGACCACGGCGCCTTGCTCGATCCACCGACTGTCGACGTATCGGCACGATGTGTTTCAATGCTTGGGCAATTGGGCGAGCCCCGCGACAGCGCGCGGATGCGCGCCGCGCTGGACTATCTGGAAAACGAGCAGGAAGTGGACGGTAGCTGGTTTGGGCGATGGGGCGTCAACTACGTGTACGGTACATGGTCAACATTATGTGCACTCAAGGCGGCAGAAGTGGACCCGCGCCAAGACATCGTCAGAAGCGCCGTTACGTGGCTCAAGCGTATCCAGAACGCCGATGGCGGTTGGGGTGAGGACTGTAACAGCTATGCGTTGGATTACCGGGGTTATCAAGCAGCGCCTTCGACCGCCTCGCAGACGGCCTGGGCGTTGATCGGGCTTATGGCGTCAGGAGAAGTTGATTCGCCCACGGTTGAACGCGGGATCACTTGGCTTTTGGCAAATCAAAACGTCCAGGGACTGTGGGAGCAGGATGACCACACGGGCGGCGGATTTCCGCGCGTCTTCTATCTGCGCTATCACGGTTATCCGAAATATTTTCCGCTTTGGGCCATGGCGCGTTACCGTAACCTCAAGCGCAACGATCTTGGCACGGAGACGTTCGGCATGTAACGAGGGTTATTCCCCGTGCAGTCTGGGATTAATCGTACGGAGCCAAGACCGACTTCATAGTCGCTTACTTCCGTGTTCCGTTCCCGTAACCAATTCCGACATTATTCTGAAATTGTCGATCGACGACTAACGTTCAGTTCAAAGGAATGAGCAAACGACAGCCTGGTAGGCCCTAGATTTGACCAGAAGCATCATCCTCGATCAGCCATTTATGCGCTTCATCCATGCAGAGGAAAATGCGGAACTGGTGATGGGGCGCTGCTATCCTCTGCATCTACAGTTTCAGAAGGGTGCTGGAAACCACCAAAGCGACTCTCTGCGCCCTTTTTGCAATCTGATTCGAGATCTCCAGAAACTGATTGATGACAGCCGCAGACTGCACAGAGCTCTCTCTGCAGTCGATCAGGTAGAAAAGTTGCGAGCCACACCCAACCTGCACTACGGACCGCTCGAGCTCGGCCGCAAATGAGGCGGGCGTGGCGTCATACCAGTAGCCGACAATCGCGACACGGACGAGATGCTCTGCGGGCGCTATGTCAATCGTAAAGAGCTGCCCCAAGCTTACCATCCAAACACGCCCCGCTCTAAATTGTACGTCAGAACGGCCAAGATCGGTGGTTTCGGCCGCCGGCACCAACCTTGCGGTTGCCGTTCATTCGCTCGAAAATCAGGAATGGCGAGCCGCAACCCATCCGGATGGGTTGCGGCAGATTGATCATCCGCGTCTGTTGTCGATAAGGTCGGAGACGACTGACGGGTCAGCAAGCGTCGATGTATCTCCCAGCGAGGAAAAGTCCCCTTCCGCGATTTTGCGCAGGATTCTCCGCATGATCTTTCCCGATCGAGTCTTGGGCAGGCCCGGCGCAAATTGAACCACATCGGGCGAAGCGATCGGGCCGATCTCGGTCCTCACCCATTTTACGAGTTCAAGGCGCAGTTCTACGGAAGCCTGAACATTAGCATTTAGCGTCACGAATGCGTAGATGCCCTGACCCTTGATGTCGTGCGGAAAGCCGACCACCGCAGCTTCCGCTACCGAAGCGTGCAATACGAGGGCGCTTTCGACCTCTGCGGTTCCCATGCGATGGCCAGACACGTTGATCACGTCGTCGACGCGGCCGGTGATCCAGAAATAGTCGTCGTCGTCCCTCCGCGCCCCGTCGCCCGTAAAATACTTGCCGGGATAGGTAGAAAAATATGTTTGAAAGAACCGCTCGTGATCATTCCAGAGCGTGCGAGCTTGGCCTGGCCAGCTGCGCGCAATAACCAGATTGCCATCAGCCGAACCTTCCAAGAGCGTTCCTTGAGCATCGACAAGCTGAGGTTCGATTCCAAAAAGAGGTCGCGTCGCAGAGCCCGGCTTGAGCGGCGTGGCGCCGGGGAGGGGGGCGATCATTCCAGCACCCGTTTCGGTCTGCCACCACATATCGATGATTGGACACCGCCCCTCGCCGACCAGTGCGTGGTACCAGCGCCAAGCCTCGGGGTTAATGGGTTCTCCGACAGATCCAAGTAGAATCAGGCTCTGCCTGTTCGTTCGCGTCACCCAGTCGTCGGATTCCCGCATCAACGATCGAAGCACCGTCGGAGCCGTGAAAAGCTTCGCAACTTTGTGGCGATCGACAATTTCCCAGATCCTTGAGGGAGTCGGCCAGTTTGGCACCCCCTCGAACATAACCGTCGTCGCGCCGTTGGCGAGGGGTCCATACACAATATAACTGTGACCTGTCACCCAGCCGACGTCGGCTGCGCACCAAAAGACTTCGTCTGACTGGTGGTCAAAGCATAGGTCGTAGGTCATTGCCGCCCACAGTAAATAGCCGCCGGTGCTATGGACTACGCCTTTGGGTTTGCCGGTGGATCCCGATGTATAGAGTATGAAAAGAGGATCTTCGGCGTTCATCGCTTCGGCCGGACAGTCTGCCGACACTACAGCTGCTGCCTGGTCATACCAGATGTCTCTGCCCTCGAGCATGTCTACAGGACCGCCAGTTGCCGCGATGACCAGTACCTTCTGCAAGGAAGGGCAACTGGCCGCAGCCTTGTCGACATTCGCCTTCAGCGGCACCCGCTTGCCACCGCGCCTTCCCTCATCCGCCGTAACGACAAGCTTAGAGTCGCAGTCCTGGATGCGGCCCGCGAGCGCATCTGGAGAGAAGCCACCAAAGACCACAGAATGGATTGCGCCGATGCGTGTGCACGCCAGCATGGCGAATGCAGCCTCGGGAATCATGGGAAGATACAGGGTGATCCGATCTCCCTTGCTAACACCGTTTGCCTTAAGAACGTTGGCAAAGCGGCACACTTCGGCGTATAGTTGCCCGTAAGTGAATTGCTTGTGTGGCTCGCTGGGATCGTCAGGCTCCCAAATGATTGCAATTTGGTCGTGCCGGGCTGCAAGATGGCGGTCGACGCAATTTTCCGAAACATTGAGTTCGCCGTCAACAAACCAGCTAATCCCGAAGTCTGCTTCGGCAAAGCTGCTTTCATCGAACCGCGTCGGCCGCCTGTGCCAATTGAGGCGAGCGCACTCGGCATTCCAGAAGGCCTGGGGATTGAACAGTGAAGAGGCGTAACGCGAGGTGTAGTCATGCTCGCCAACTTTGGCGCGCTTCTCCCAGTTCAGCGGCACGGGGATGATGCTATCCATATTTAACCTTCCCAAATTATCGGGCGACCCTGAAGCCGACCCAGATGGTTCTTGGCGTCCCGAGATCCTCGACCCCCGTCGCTGAGACGCCGGACACGACCTTGACCCCGAATAGATTCTCCCCTCGCAGGACCAGATGGACACCGCGCGCCAGAGGTAGTGAAGCGACAGCATCAACGGTCAGCGCGTCAGGCAGCTTGCGCGTCTCGAGATCATCCTCAAACTGGCTCGACGTATAACGGAGGGTTGCCGAGATCAGCGGATCGACATGCGGGATCCAGGCAAGCGTTGCGGACGCCTGGTGTCTGGGGCTTTGCGCGGGTCGCTTATGGTCTAGGGCTGCCGTAAGTCCGCTTGCACGGACAACGGCATCGGAGAATGCATACGAAGCGTTCAATCTCAACGGCCCGGCCGTGGTTGATGCACCAACCTCAACTCCTCTCACCACGATGGCGTCTACGTTCATGCGCTGCCGAAACGTACCTCCAGCGCCGACGAAACCAACTTGCGGGAACTGGCCTGGCCCAACCCCCAGCGTTGCGTTGGACACTGCATTTTCAAGCCGATTCCAGAATATTGTGACATCCAAACGAGCGACAGGGTCAAGCTTGAGAGTGGCGCCGCCCTCCAGACCCTTGAGCCTTTCGAGCTTCAGATCGGCATTCGCGGCTGTCGCATCCGCGCCAACCCGGAACGGCCGATACAGCTCATTGAGGGTGGGGATACGAAATCCGATATAGCCGGCCGTTCTCACTGACAAGTTCGGGGACAGGGCAAGAAGTGCGGCGGCTCTAGCCGTCGGCCGAGTGCCGGACCGATTGGCGAAGTCGACGACCTGGGTGGTGTTGCCGCCCGGAATTGCCCGTTCGACAAGCGATCCGTTGTGGATCTGCCAACGATCGACGCGCGCGCCACCCGTCAGGGTCAGGGCACCTAGCTTCCAGTGGTCCTCAGCATAAACGCCATAATTTTGCACTAAGCCGCCTGCACGCCGCAACGCGGTCGGCGTTCCGGCCTGAAAGCGAAAAAACTCGTGCGTCGCGCCGCTTGCACTGTGCACATCAGCACCGATACGTAGCAGATGATTGGCATCCAACGTCGGCCGAATCTCTATTTTGCCGCCGAGACCGGTTGATGGCGTTGCATATTGATCGAGCGTTTTGATCGCGACCGATCGGTCGGCGTTGATCGAAACGAAACCTGACGCGAAGTCCCGCTCCTGGATATATGCGAGTATTTCAAAGGGCCACCGTCCATTGCCCACGAGCCGAACGCTTGCATCGGTTCCTCGGCTTTTTGAGTTCGTCCCGGCCAGTCCACGTAAACGATGATCGCCAAACGTGCTCCCGCTCGTCTGCAGCTCGAGGCCAGGAGCTACGCTAGCGACCGCTCTGAGACCAAAGCGCCAACTGTCATAATGTGCCGAAACGTCCGCCGGACCACGCTGCGCCGCGGGAATTAGCGTATAGCCGTCGCCCCGGTCCCAACCGCCGGTCAACACCAAAAAACCCTGCCCGAGGTGCACCAGCGAGCCGGCAGCCAAGCTCGATGAGTCCCGACTGCCGATCGAGCTACTTGCGCGTATGGCGGGAAGAGAGACCGGTCCCCCACTTTCCAGTTCGATCGTCCCGGCAACGGCGCCAGCGCCAAACGGTCCCGCGCCTCCGCCGCGCGTTACCCGAACGCTAGCAAGACCTGAAGGGTCGATAGAGGAAAAGGGAATATAACCTGTGAACGGATCGGCGAGCGGTACGCCGTCCAAGAGCACAAGGGCACGGCTGGATGCGTTTCCCCCGAGCGCGCGCAACGTGGCACCTTGGCTCGTGGGATTGGCAGCTCGGCTATCGGTCCGCCTGAATTGCTGAAATCCTGCTACGTCTTTCAGAATGTCCTCCAGGCGTCCGGACGCATCGCTCGTCAGCCGACTGCGCTCGACGTTCACACCGCCGTACGCTGGTTCCCCAAAGGGTGAACCGAGTCCCTGACCGGTGACGATAATCGCAGGCGACGAATCGACCTCCTGCGCGGCAAGCGGGGATATGTTTCCGCATAGCCAAAGGCTTGCTAGCCCGTGTATGCGCCACGCAAAGGGCCTAGGAACAGGTGAGTTTGCAACGGAATGCGTCATGGATGGACTACAGTTTTGGCTGTCGGGCAAGAGTTCCCAACTTCCGAACGAACGCCGTCCCACGCAGAAACGCTTCGGCACCAAAATTGCGACGGCATCTGCCCCTCCAAATCAGCCAGTTCGATCTTTGCCGACTGCTGCTGAAACTGGCGGGGTTTGTCGCGTTTGCAAACAGGACTTAGGTATTAGCGTCAGGGGCCGACTGCAACGCCCCAAGGCGCACTTCCCGTTGGAATTGTGCCCACGACCTCGCCCGTAGCGATCTCAACGACGGAAACTGTATCTGAAAGGCCGTTGGCGGTGTAGGCGAAACTGCCATCAAGGCTTATCCCGACATGCCAAACACGCTTGCCCACCGCGACATAACGAACGACCTTTTGGGACGCGGTATCCACAATCGCAATATGGTTGGCGCGTCCCAATGCAACGACGGCAGACTTGCCGTCTGGCGTGAATCTTACGCCCACCGGCATAAGCTTGTCGTTCGAAATGCCCGGAATCGTGAATGTGACTGCAGAAGCGATCTGCTGGGTAGATGTGTCGATAATCTGTAAGATTCCGCCAATTTCCGACGTAACCCAAAGATACTTGCCATCTGCTGTATACTGAGCATGGCGGGGTCGTTGCGCTACAGATGTCTTAGCGACTTCTGCCCGCGCAGCGATGTCGATCCAATGCACGTCATTGTCGGTTTCCGATGTCGAGACCACGAATTTCCCGTCGGGGCTTACAGCCATTCCTTCTGGTTCGACGCCGGTTGGTACCTGGAAAACCACCAATCGCTTGTCTATGTCGATCGCCGTCACAATATCCTGGCGCTCATTCGCCACGAACAGCATTTTCCCATCGAGAGAGACGGCAAACTGTTCCGGATCGTCGCCCGACGGCAGCTCCGCCAAAATCTTACCTGTCGCGACATCCAGGACCTGGACAGCATTATCGTCGCTTGCGCAAAGGAATAGTCTCTTTCCATCCGGCGAGAGCGCAATGCCGCGCGGCCTTTTGCCCACCGGCCATGTGTCGCGTACGACCCTCGTTTTCCCGTCGATGACGGAGACAGTACCGCCACGTTCATTTGAAACGTAGATCGTTTCCGCCGATGCGCCGGTGGGAAGCGCCAGAATCAAGGCTGCACATAATAACCGCATAATGCCCTTCCTAACGGCGTTGCTCGTCGACGTGACCCTGTACCAAAGTCCTATTAGGATCTAAGCAGGGGGACCGTAAGCTGGCACGACAGATGTCCAGCAACGCGCCTGGCTCGGAGAGGAGTCGATTTCAATGAAGTTCAACGGTTCATTAGCGTTGGGTGTCGCCGCGGCGCTTTGTGCTGGGACGGTCAGCTATCGCGTTTTGGCGCACGGGAACGTGACTCCACAGGCGGTGGATACATCCGCCCTGCCTGACATTGGAGAAACCTGGCTCCAGCATAACCCGTACCGCGGCAACGCGACCGCCACCAAGATCGGCGAGTCCGCTTATGGCCAGAACTGCGCACGCTGTCATGGGCTGGAGGCCATCTCAGGTGGAGTGGCACCGGATCTGCGCTATCTCGAAGTCGGCGATACCGGCGACGAGTGGTACATACAGCGATATCAACACGGGTCCGTTCGCGATGGCAAGGTCTATATGCCGCCGATGGGCGACGTGCTTGGTCAAAAAGCCGGGTGGGCGATCCGGACCTGGCTCGAAACGAAGCACGAGGAATAAGGTGTATCGTCTGAACCGCAGACATCTGCTCGGTAGCATATTGGCCGTGCTGGCAACCGAGAGGGCGGCTGCGTTGCCGCTGAGCAAGATCAGAGAGAAGGGATCCCTGAGGGTCGCTGTGTACCAGGACTTTGAGCCCTGGGCGTGGAAACGAAATGGAACCCTGGTTGGTATCGACGTTGATTTGGCGCGCGCTTGTGCCGCCGAGTTGGGTGTGCCAGTCGAGTTCATGGAGTTGCTTGCCGGCGAAGACGTGGACGAAGATCTTCGAAATGCGGTGTGGCGCGGTCCGCTTATCGGGGGACAGCCAGCTGACGTCATGATGCACGTGCCCTATGATCGCGCATTCGCGTTACGGAATGATCGCGTCGTGATAGTGTCGCCTTATTACCGCGAGCGCTTCACGTTGATTTGCGACCGAACCGCTGTAGATTGTGAGATTCCACCGCCGCAGTTCAAAGGACAGCGGCTGGCTGCCGAACTCGACAGTATCCCCGATTTTTATCTTTCAGGGTCTTTTGGCGGCGTTTTGCGAAATGACGTTGCGCATTTGCCAAGCGGCGCTGCTGCGATTGAAGCAGTGCGCAGCCGCCAGGCTGTCGCAGCAATGGCAACCCGGGCGCAAGTGGAACATGCCCTCTCGCTGGGAGGAGATATGATGGTCGAGCGGGCCGCTCCTCTCCCGGCGCTTACCACGCCCGGTTGGGATGTGGGCTTGGCCGTCAAAGATGACAGTCGGGATCTTGCCGATCGTCTTGAGGCAATCATGGCGAGCCTCCAGACCAGCGGCGTGTTGGGAACGATATTCGCTCGATACGGCGTGAAGCCGGAGGCGCCGCTCGCAGGATAGTTCCAAGGTTTAATTGTGGGAGTGTCGAAGCGAGCTTAGCCTCGTTCATCGTCCGAGACGCCACCTGAGCAAAGTAGGAGGGGATAAGTATGAAAAAGTTTTTCCATAGTTCGACGATTTTGGTGGGACTCAGCGCTTTCATCGCAAGTCCGTTGCTGGCCGCGCCCGAAGGGCCAACCGATGCCGATATCGCGAACGACGCAAAATCGACCGGTGATGTCCTTACCAACGGCATGGGCCTGCAAGCGCAACGTTTCAGCCCGCTCACGACCATCAATGCAACAAATGTTGAAAAGCTCGTGCCGGCCTTTGCCTCGTCCCTGGGCGGTGAAAAGCAGCGCGGCCAAGAGTCCCAGCCGCTGGTGTATGACGGCACGATCTATGTCACTGGAAGTTACTCAAGGCTGTTCGCATTTGACGCTCGAACCGGTGAAGAAAAATGGGAATACACGGCACGACTGCCAGACGGGATTATGCCTTGTTGTGACGTCGTCAATCGCGGGGCAGCCATCTATGGCGATAAGATTATCTTCGGTACGCTGGACGCGCGCCTCGTTGCCCTGAATCGCATCACGGGTAAGGTAATCTGGAACAAGAAAATTGCTGACTATGCAGCAGGATTTAGCTTCACCGCAGCGCCGATGATCGTTAACGGCAAGGTTATCACGGGTAATTCGGGCGGTGAATTTGGAATTGTAGGGGCCGTCGAGGCCCGCGATGTCAATACCGGAGAATTGATCTGGTCCCGGCCCACCATCGAAGGAAACATGGGCACCCTTAATGGAAAAGACAATGGTGTAACCGGTAAGGTCAATAGCTCCTGGCCAGGCGATACCTGGAAGACTGGCGGCGGCGCGACGTGGCTCGGCGGCACCTATGATCCAGAGACCAACCTCATTTACATGGGCACCGGCAATCCCGCGCCGTGGAACAGCCATTTGCGGCCGGGCGACAATCTTTATACTTCGTCGACGTTGGCGCTCGATCCCGACACTGGCGTCATCAAATGGCATTATCAAACAACGCCGCACGACGGCTGGGATTTTGACGGTGTCAACGAGCTCATTCCCTTCAATGCGAAGTGGAAGGGCAAGGAGATGAAGCTGGGCGCCAAGGCGGATCGCAATGGCTTCTTCTTCGTGCTCGACCGAACAAACGGCAAATTCCTTTCGGCAACGCCCTTCGTGTCCAAGATAACCTGGGCCACCGGTTATAATTCCAAAGGCCGGCCGATCTATGTCGATGCCAATCGTCCAGGCCCGCCGACGACCGAAAAGGGCACGTCGGTCTTTTCGGCTCCGGCATTCCTGGGCGCGAAGAATTGGATGCCTATGGCGTATAGCCAGCAAACCGGACTTTTCTATGTGCCGGCCAATGAATGGGGCATGGATATCTGGAACGAGCCGGTGGCCTATAAAAAGGGTGCCGCATACATGGGTGCCGGCTTCACCATCAAGCCGCTCTATCCCGATTACATCGGCGCGCTGCGCGCGGTGGATCCCGCCACAGGCAAGATCGTGTGGGAGTATAAAAACAAAGCACCCCTGTGGGGCGGCGTGCTCACCACCGCGGGCAATCTCGTTTTCACCGGGACACCAGAGGGCTATCTCAAGGCGTTTGACGCGAAAACCGGCAAGGAACTTTGGAAGTTTAACACTGGCTCTGGCGTGGTAGGATCCCCGATCACATGGGACCAGGATGGCGAGCAGTATATAGCGGTAATGTCTGGCTGGGGCGGCGCGGTCCCGCTTTGGGGTGGCGAGGTCGCAAAGGCAGTTCAACATATTAACCAAGGTGGAGCATTGTGGGTGTTCAAACTTCCCAAAAACTAGTGGGATCGGTCAAAGTACCGCATCTCCTCGGACACTCCGGTCGAGGTGCTCACGGCACTTCGGCTGGAGAGGAAATGGCATTGGAACGTATCTTGATCGCGGACGATCACTCGCTTGTTCGTGACGGACTGCGGACCGTCATATCTGCGGCATTCGACCGATTTGAGTTGTTCGAAGCGGCCAGCCTTGACGAGGCGATTGCGGTCATAGAACGTGAAGGCAGCCTTGATCTGGTGTTGCTCGATCTTCATATGCCCGGGTCAAATGGAATGTCGGGTCTCGAACGGTTGCGCGCGAGCTATCCTGCAATACCGGTGGCGATTGTTTCAGCGTCGCAGGAATTTGGCGTCGCAAGAGATGCGCTCGCGGCTGGAGCATCGGGTTTCATCCCCAAATCCCTCCGGCGCAGTGCAATTGTTGATGCTATTCGACGTATTGCGGCAGGAGAGATTTTCTTTCCTGAAGACTGGAGCGACGCGGGTACGCCAGCAGGCCCTGCTGAAGTCGATATTTTGCGTCGCATCGATACACTTACGCCCCAACAGAAGGTTGTTCTTGGATTTGTAGTTGCGGGCATGCTCAACAAGCAAATTGCATTCGAGCTGGATGTGTCGATAACAACCGTTAAGGCGCACGTGTCGGCGATACTGAACAAGCTAAATGTGTTTAGTCGCACCCAAGCGGTTTTGCTGGCAACGCGTGTCAATTTTCACGCTACCTCGACTGAGACGCCCGAGGGACACCATTAGATACTGATATCGTCGCAACCGATCAGAGGCCTGGCCTAGCGCGCTTTGGTGGCTAGACCCACGCTATGAGAAAACCGACCCGACTGAAATCCTTTGGCAACTCCAAAAGGGATGTAAGCGTGGGCTGGAGGCCGCAGATCAGGCGGCTTCGGCGATCGGTTGCTGATCTGGCTGCCAGTTCCAGGGCATGAGTTCATCCCAGCGCGCGGCAGGCCAGTCGCCAGCGATCTTGGCGATGACATCGGCGATGTAGGCCTGCGGTTCGAGGCCATTGAGCTTGGCAGTCTCGATGATGGAGTAGATGGCGGCGGCCCGATCACCGCCCGCCTTTGATCCTGCAAACAGCCAGTTTTTGCGGCCCAGGGCCACGCAGCGCATGGCGCGCTCGGCAATGTTGTTATCAATCTCCAGTCGGCCATCGTCGAGGAAGCGTGTCAGCGCGTCCCAACGCTTGCGGCCATAGGCAATGGCCTTGGCCATCTCGGACTTGGGCGAGAGACGGCGCAGGGCATCGTCGAGTGCCTGATGCAACTCGTTGATCAGCGGCTTGGTGCGGTCCTGTCGGCTTCGTCGTCGGATATCGGGCTGATGGCCGCGAACCTCTGCCTCGATCTCATAGAACTGACCGATACGCTCCAGCAGATCGGTGGTGAGCGGGGTCGGCTTGGTCGCATGAATGTCGAATATCTTGCGCCGGAAATGCGCCCAGCAGGCGACTTCGGTGACGCGGTTGGTATCGTAGAGCTTGTCATAGCCAGCATAGCCATCGGCCTGCAGATAGCCGGTGAAGTTGGCTAGCTGCCGCTGGGGATGTGCACCGGTCCGATCGGTGGTGAACTCGTACCAGACCAGCGGCGGGGTCGTGGCGCCGCAGCCGCGATCGTCGACGGCGTAAGCCCAGAGCCTGCCAGTCGCCGTCTTACCCCGACCCGGATCAAGCATGGGGACCGGCGTATCGTCGGTATGGATCTTCGAGGCGGTCAGGCCGATCTCGCGGACACGACTGATGATCGGGTCGAGCAGCACGGATGCCTGGCCGACCCAGCCTGCCAGCGTCGAGCGATCGATCTCGATGCCCTGCGCCGCCATTATCTCAGCCTGACGGTAGAGCGGCAGATGATGGTCGAACTTGGAGACAACGACGTGGGCCAGCGTGCCGAAGGTCGCCTTGCCCCGCGCTATCGCCTTTACCGGTGTGGGTGCCTGCACGACCTTCTCGCAGGACCGGCAGCTATACTTGGGGCGGATGGTCCGTACGACGCGCCACTGGACCGGCACGGCATCGAGCATCTCATCGCTATCCTGCCCCAGCGGCCGCAGCGCGCCGCCGCAGTCCGGACAGGTGCAGTTGCCCTGCTCGGGCTCGATCCGCTGCTCCTCACGCGGCAGATGGGCGGGCAGCGCCCGAACCGGTGATGGCCGATCTGCCTGAACTGGATCGGCCCGCCGCGCGGCGGCGACGATGGCCTCGCTTTCGAGCTCTTCCAGCGCCAGCTCAAGCTGCGCGATCTGGGTGTCCAGCTTCTCCGACGACTTGCCGAACTGCATCCGCTTGAGGCGTGCAATCTGCACGCGCAGCGTATCAATCAGGATGTCACGGGCGGAAATATCGGCGCGGGCAGCCGCCAATGCGGCTTCAAGCTCGGCGATCCGAGCATCTTTATCAGGGGTGGAAAAGCCTGCATCCGACACCGCGATCGTATAGCCGATCGGCCGCCTTCATGCCAGAAAAAGCGCCATAATCCGGGCATTTTATCCTGCCAGTGACGGGGTAAATGTACGCTCCGGGCGCCGCCAGTCGATGCCTTCCAACAGCATCGAAAGCTGCGCCGCCGTCATCACCACCGACCCCGTCTTGGTCGAGGGCCACACGAACCGGCCACGGTCCATCCGCTTGGAAAACAGGCACATGCCCTGGCCATCATACCAGAGCAGCTTGACCAGATCGCCCCGCTTGCCCCGGAAGGCGAACAGCGCACCGGAATGCGGGCTCTCCTCCAGAACCTGCTGCGTCATCACCGCCAGGCCGTCGAAGCCCTTGCGCATGTCCGTCGCGCCGCAGGCCAGGAATATCCGCGTCGATGGCGGCAGCGGGATCATCGCGCCAGAACGCCGATCACCCGCGACAGCGCATCGGCATCGACCGTGGCGTCCACACTCACTTTGATGCCCGATGGCAGCTCGATCCCGATCACGCCGTTGCTACGCGCCGCAACCGTTGGGGCGGGCAAGGCCAGCTGCTCGCCGATCTGCACCTCTGCAAATGCAGGCTCGATCGGCTTGCGCACCCCGGTCAGCTCGCCGGACATTGCCTGTCGCCGCCATGTGTAGATCGAGCCGCTGCCAACCTCATGGCGTTCACAGGCCGTGCGCACGCAACCTTCTGGACCAAATGCATCCCGCAGCGCGGCCAGCTTCTGCTCCACCGTCCAACGGCGACGGCCCGACACTCGGCGAACGACCTCTATCCGACTACTCATACGACCACTCATATGAGTAGTCGCTGCACCGCTTGCTGAATCCTCGATCTCGTCCGACACCGGCCACCCCGCTCAAAGAGCGGCAATCAACCCGTCGGATGCCCGGCATGCAAGGCGGCCGTCAGACCCCGCTTACAAAGGGATTGCAAGTCGGGAACATGCGCATGCGCGCCAAACGGTCCGTTAAAAATCGGGGCGCGGCAGTAAAACGACCCGCCTCCAGCCTTCTCGCAGCCTTGTCTCACCGCAGTGGCACTCATGTTCTATGGAAGATGCAGGTCTTCGACGGTCCTGCTTAGCATCGCCCGAAGTTGAGCCGGTTTAAGTGGTTTCGTGAGAACGTGGAAGCCATTCCGCATGAGGTGCTGCCGCAGGTCAGGTGAGCGGTCAGCAGTAATGATGATTGCGGCAATTTGCGCGTTCGCCTCGCTGCGGAAGAGCCGAACGGCATCATCTCCCAAGGCATCACAGTCCAGATGATAATCGGCAAGAATCAGATGCGGAAGAATGGCATCGTGCGATCGAAGATAGGACACGGCTTCGTCGGCCGCGCGTGCGGTCAGCACCTCGCAACCCCAGCCGGAAAGTAACGCAGTCATCGCGCTTAATATACTGATGTCATTGTCTATCACGAGAATCCGGAGTGCCGACAGGTCCCGCCGCTTGGCCAAGGCCGGGATGGCTATGCTTGTGGCCTGGGCTGTCGTGGTGGGTACATCAATTGAGAATGTCGATCCAACGCCCTGTTTGGACTCCAGATGAACGGGATGGTCAAGCATCCGGCTCGCCCTTTGGACAATTGCTAGTCCGAGCCCCATTCCCCTGTTTGGCGCTCCGCCATCCAGCCGAAAAAATTCCTGGAAAACCTCCACGTGATGCTCGGCAGGAATACCCGGCCCGGTGTCAGTTACAGACAGACGGACCACGTCACCGCGGATGGTCCATTCGACGCTAACTGTCCCTGTTTTGGTGTATTTTATAGCATTTGATATAAAATTCTGGAGGACGCGCCTGAGCAGGCGTGCATCCGATCGAACCCAAGTTCCACAATCAGAGATTCGCAGCTCAAGACCACCGGCGCGGGCAAGGGGGAGAAATTCCGCCTTCATGTTTCGCAAGAGGTCTCCGATCGGAAATTCTCTCAGTTCGGGAACCACGGCACCTGCATCTAGCTTCGATATCTCCATCAAAGCCTCAAGGAGATATTCCACTGATTCGAGCGCTGAACTGGTTTGATTTATCAGCGCCCGCGACGCCAACGCCATTCTTCGATCTTCCAGAGCCGAGACGAACAGCCGTGCTGCGTTGAGAGGTTGCAATAGGTCGTGGCTGGCAGCTGCCAGAAACCGTGTCTTGGAGAGGTTGGCTTGTTCAGCCAGTCCTTTCGCTTCGCGCAGGGCAGCTTCCACGCCGAGGCGTTCGGCTATTTCGCGTTGAAGTTTCGAGTTCACAGCCGCCATTTCGGACGTACGCTCGGCCACTCGCCTTTCCAAGGAATCATTTGCTTCAAGCAACACAGTCGCCGCTCGCCGGCTCTCGCTTATATCGCTGAAGGTTATCATGAGGCCTCCATCGGGCATTCGCGCGCGACGGATTTCCAGACTTCGGCCATCTGATAGCGAACGTTGAACGATCCGCTCTTTTTCCTCGCTACCTAACCATTCGACGCAGTCATTTTCGCCGATATCGGCCCTTCTGACGTTCCAGAGCGATAAAAAACGGCCGTGTGTGGCAATGGCGTCTGCGACGTCGGCCGGAAGATCAAGCAATGCGCGAAGCGATCCATTCCACGCGACCAATTCACCGGTGGGACCAAACACGCATACCCCTTGCGGAATATTGTCCAACGTCGCCTGGAGCAGCGTCGATTTCTCCGCGAGTTCCTGGGCGCGCTGGCGGGCGTCCTCAGCCTTTGCTTCGGTGATATCCGTATAAAGGCACACGATGCCCCCATCGCTCGTCCTGCGCTCGTTGATCTGGATCCAGCGCCCATCGGCCAGAGCATGAACATGGCCGCCCGCAGCAACGGCATGTTGACGTGATCGCTCGGAGACCCAGCGGTCCGGCGCGACCATTGCCCCCAATGTCGTGCCATCAGTAACGATCATCTGAGCGATCTCGGAGAATGCCATTCCAGCGTGAATTCGATCGGCAATTCGGGGCCAGAGGCCTAGATAAGTCTGATTGCACAGGACCAGCCGATCGTTCTGATCAAAGAGGGCAAAGCCTTCATTGATTGTATCGATAGCGTCACGCAGTCGACGCTGAGCGTCTTCGGCGATCGACCTGGCTTGGAGCGACGAGGCACTTGCAGCTGCGAGTTCACTCAACGTCCGCTCAAGTTCAACCGTCCGATCGCGGACTCTACTCTCCAGCGTGATAGCCGTTTCGAACAACGAAAATGCGTTACCCTGTAAGTCGGTTGCACGCTCGACACGGTTGATAAGCGCAGTGTTAATGCGTCGCAACTTTTGGAGTTCATACTCGGCTGAGCCGTTGGCATGTCTGCCCAAGCTCTCAAAAGTCTTTGTCATTTTCCGATCGCTAAACCAGTCAACGTCTGGTTGACATGCAGCGAGCCGAATTGCTCGCCATAAGAGCTAAATCCTACAACCCCTTGCTGCGCAAAAAGATTGGACACGGCGGATGTCAACTGCCGGTGCGCCACCTCAATCGAGTTCAAGACGCAATCGAATCCAATGATTTTGTCCACCCCCGACACCTCGTCCGCCAATCCGGCAAATAACTGCTCGAGTTCCCGGACAATATCCGTGCTTTCACCCAACGTCATGACGATGCCTTCGTCTATTGCGCAATAGAAAGTGAGGCTATTGTCGGGATTAACGCATTGGATGGATCGCGCATAATATTCGCCGCCAGCCCGCACCATCGGAGGATGGGCTGCGAACACCTCGGGCCCAAGATCCGCAACCGAGACACCGGTCAACCGCGCATATTCAAGAGCAGCCGGCTCTGCGTTGAGTTCCAAAGCGATGCGGTTGGCGACATTCGCGCTCGTGATGACCATCTTCTCGTCTCGCGGCACATAATATTGTGCTCGGAAAACCTTCATGGGTCGCAACGTCGAGAGAATGCCGACGACGGCGCAGTTACTTCTAAACGCGCCATCGTGAAAAACGAAAGCGTCGCGAAAAGCGATCCTGTCCCCCGACGAGCCACCCACCATGGGAATGCCGCCAAGCGCGTCCTGGACTGTCACAGTGACGAGTTCGTCGCGGTGCGAAAGACCGTCCATCAGGAATATCGCAGCGCGATTTAGCTTATCACCTAAGCGCCGCGAACTTTCGATCGATTTTGCCGCGGCTGTCCGGATTGCCTTCTGCGCGGCAATTCCGTCGAAGGTTTCGAGATTGTCTATGAAAGCCGTGGTGAACGAGAAATCGGTGTCCGGAAAACCGATTGCTGTTATCGTGCCGCTATCCATTCCAGATGGCGTAAGTTCGCCAGCCGAGGTGCAGCCAATTACGCGTACATTCTGCACGCATTCGCTCAAAACATTGGATACGACCGAGAGGTCATAGCGGTTCGAGCAGAAAATCATCGCACCGGCAAGATCCGGCCATTCGAGTTGACGCAGAACCGAGCGCACCGCCTGCTCCGTGTCGTCTAGGCACGAGGTGCCGACTCGAACAGCGCCATCCAAGATGGAGGCTTCGTTTTTCATTTTCTGCACAGGGGCACCCTGCCATGCTCCGACCAGTTCGTCATCCCGCATGATACATTAAAAAATCGGGTTCAGGCCATCACCGAATGCCCGGTTGCGCCGGTGGAGAGTGATGGAGCGCCATCGAGGATCGTCGCCTCTTCATCGGTAAACACGCGGCTGCGAACTATGAAGCGAAACCCCTCTGGACTCTCAAGCGAGAATCCAGCGCCGCGGCCTGGCACGACATCGATCGTCAGTTGCGTGTGTCTCCAAAATTCAAACTGTGCCGCGCCCATCCACACCGGTACCGCGTCTGAAATATATCCTAACAGAACATCTTGACCACCGACTCGAAATTCTCCGGCAGGGTAGCACATCGGCGCAGAGCCGTCACAACAGCCACCCGATTGATGGAACATGAGTGGGCCATGCTTTTGCTTAAGCCGGTTCAGAAGTGCATCGGCAACGTCGGTAATCGTCACGCGTGCTGGAATTTGCATGGCGGCCTCCTAAAAACGGGGCGGGCGGCGGACCACCGATCCGCCGCCCTGGGGGGGTAAATTATCATCACAGAACTTGCGTTCCGTAAGAGGCTCCGCTCAGAAAAATCCCAAAGCTTTGGGGCTGTAGCTCACAAGCAGATTCTTGGTCTGCTGATAATGATCGAGCATCATCTTGTGCGTTTCGCGGCCGATGCCCGATTGCTTGTACCCACCAAAAGCCGCATGGGCCGGATAGGCGTGATAGCAGTTCGTCCAAACGCGACCGGCCTTGATGCCGCGGCCCATGCGATAGGCACGTGTTCCGTCCCGCGTCCAGACACCGGAGCCGAGGCCGTAAAGTGTGTCATTCGCGATCGCGAGCGCATCGGCATCGTCCTTAAACGTCGTGACCGCCACGACGGGGCCGAAAATCTCCTCCTGGAAAACGCGCATCTTGTTATGCCCTTCCAGGATCGTTGGCTGAACATAGAAGCCTTCGGCAAGTTCGCCATCGAGCGCACTGCGCGCGCCGCCAGTCAGCACTTTGGCGCCTTCGCCGCGACCGATGTCGATATATGACAGAATCTTCTCGAGCTGATCGTTTGAAGCCTGCGCGCCGATCATCGTCGCTGCGTCGAGAGGGCTACCCTGACGGATGGCTTGTACCCGAGCGATCGCCTTCTCCATGAAACGGTCATAAATTGACTCATGGACGAGCGCGCGGCTGGGGCATGTGCAAACCTCGCCTTGGTTGAGCGCGAACATGGTGAACCCTTCGATCGCCTTATCAAGAAAATCGTCGTCCTCTGCCATGACATCTGCGAAGAAAATATTCGGGCTCTTGCCGCCGAGTTCAAGCGTTACGGGAATAAGATTCTCGGTAGCATATTGCATGATAAGGCGACCGGTCGTTGTCTCGCCGGTGAATGCGATCTTTGCGATGCGCTTGTTTTGGGCCAATGGCTTGCCGGCCTCGATACCAAAGCCGTTTACGACATTAATTACGCCAGCCGGAAGCAGGTCACTGATCACGTCCATGAGAACCATGATCGACATGGGGGTTTGCTCGGCCGGCTTGAGCACGACGCAGTTGCCCGCGGCAATCGCCGGCGCTAACTTCCAGATGGCCATTAGTATCGGGAAGTTCCAAGGTATGATCTGACCGACCACGCCAAGTGGTTCGTGGAAGTGATAGGCAACTGTGTCATCGTCAATTTCCGATAGCGAGCCCTCTTGCGCGCGAATGCAGCCAGCATAATAGCGCAGATGGTCGATCGCCAGCGGGAGATCCGCAGCTGTGGTTTCACGGATCGGCTTACCGTTGTCTATCGTCTCGACCAGCGCCAGTAGATCGAGCTTTGACTCCATCCGGTCTGCAATCCGGTTCATGATCAGCGCCCGTTCTGCTACAGACGTACGTCCCCATTTGTCCTTTGCAGCGTGCGCGGCATCCAGGGCCAGTTCAATATCTTCCGCCTTCGATCGGGCTATGGAGCAAATTTTCTGCCCGGTGATCGGCGAGGGATTGTCGAAATATTCGCCTCCCATAGGGGCCACCCACTGACCGCCGATAAAATTATCATATTTCGAACGAATAGCGACGTTAGCGTTCAACTTTTCGATGGCTTGGTGTAGCATAAGGCCCTCCTGGCATGTCCACGTCTCGAACGGCGTGTATCTCTGAGATTGCCTAATTGTTGTCCCACTTAGTGTCGCCACGCGCCATTGTACCAAAGGCCAATTGCCGAGCAGGCCTCCGATCCGGTCTTATCAGGCGACAGGGGAACTGCGTGTCTGACTGAATGACAGCGGGAGAGGATAGCTAAATGGTTGATTTGCGTATGAAACTCTACACTTATCTGGTTGCCGGAGCACTCGGAATCGCGGCGAGCGCGCCCGCTATGGCCAAGGAAGTGGTGATCCAGATGAAGAACCAGGGCGCGGCCGGTATGATGGTGTTTGAGCCGGCGTTCGTGAAAGTTGGTGTCGGTGACAGCATAAGATTTGTCCCAACTGACAAGAGCCACAACGTTGAGTCGATGCCGGAGATTCTCCCAACGGGTGCGACGCCTGTCGCGGGTAAGATGAACCAGGAACTTGTTGTCAAGTTCGAAAAGGGCGGAGTCTATGGATTTAAATGCAAGCCGCACTACTCGATGGGAATGGTGGCACTGGTGCAGGTCGGGTCGAAGCCGAGCAATCTTGCCGCGGCGAAAGCCGCAAAGCTTCCTGGCCTGGCGCAAAAGCGTATGAGCGGGCTTTGGCCAAGCGTGAAGTAAGTGCCGGGCTACTCCAGTCCGAACGGCAAGTTATTAATGTCTTGCTGACCGTCAGCCGCTAGATAAAAGCTGCGGCCCTTTGAAGGGGCCGCAGCTTCGTTATTTTGCTTTAAAAACGGACTTTCAGCGGGCCGCCGCTAGCTGGCGGCGGCCCGCAGCTTCTTGCCGGCAAACTCTATAGCAAGTATCGCCACCATGGAGAGACCGGTGAGCGGTAGGAGTATGCCGATGGCGATCATCACGATGGCTACGGTGCGGGCTTCGTCCGACGTCCTGGCCCGAGGGGGAGGACGCAACCTGCCCCCTAGGCGACGCTTCCACCATAGAATAGGAGCCGTGAGGCAGAGGATCGCCGTCGCTAAACAGCCCAGCAGCATGACCACCCGATTGGGCTCGCCGTATTCGATCCCCTGGTGTGTCGCGATCCCCCACTCGATAATACGCGCACCAGAGCCGAAATCATCATATCGGACCTCTTGAAGAACCTGTCCCTTAGTGCCGTCGATAAACAATATGTGCGCGTCCTCCGCTTTGCGCGCGACAAATGAAACGACATAGGGCTCGCCCGATTTGGGAAGGCTCAATACCCATGGTGCGGCCAATCCGCGCGCAGCTGCAATATGGACAATATGATCGGGTCCCATGTGATCGTCACCGGCGACATGGGGAGGCGGCGCCATTTGCAACGACCAAGGCAGCGATGCCCGGCTCAGCGCATTTCCGTGTCCCTCGTGTTCGGCCTCTTTCCCGCCGCTTACCGGGCGGGGAGGTCGACCGAAACCATGAGCGGCGACATAGTTTTGCAGCGCGTTTCCAGCGACGCCCGTCCATGGCATGCCCGTCAGTGCGAGAAACAATATGACCGAGGAAGACAGCAGCCCAACCGAGGCGTGGACGTCCCGCCAGACGCGGCGTCCTGCCAAGGGCCGTCGTAAACCCACGATCAAGCTACCCTTTCTTGGCCACCATAAATATAAGCCACTCAGTATCAAGATGACCGCCCAACCCGCACACAATTCAACGACCATATTGCCGATCTTTCCAGTGATGATCAGGCTGTGCAACTCTCGAACGGTCTGCATTGCCCCACCGTCGCTCGTTACACCAAGGATCGTGCCGTCATACGGGTTCACAAACGCAAGGTGTGATCCGCCGTGCGCATCGGCGAGTTTGAACCGCCAGCTTTCACTGGCCGACACCGGCCGAGCGATCTGCACGGTGTGAAGCCCTGACTGTCGGTCGACCTTCTCGACTAGTGCGCCAAGCGCCATCGCGGCGCCGGCCGGAGGGACTTCGGACCAGTCCCGATAAATCCAAGCTTCCAACTCCGGCTTGTAGAGGTACAGACTTCCGGTAACCGCTAGCCATAGCAAGATCGGCAGAACGGCTAGGCCGGCGTAGAAATGCCAGCGCCAAACGGCGCCGTAAAACGCGGTGTGCCCATCACTCCCTGTCCGTTGGGTTCCCATTTTTCTTAATACGGTCATGGCAGAGGCCTCGCTGAGAGACAGAAACCTGGCGAGTCCCGAGCCTCACGGCGTACCTCGAGGACCGCAAAGCTCCAACCGGAGCCAGCCGTTCGGATCCGAACCCGTGATAGCTGCCCCAGACAGGCTTCCGAAGTTGAGGTTAGGCGTGCCATGGCCGTTGCCCGCGCACACGCGGGCAGAACGCCCGGTCCTCCACGGTCAAAAAGTGGCACGAACGCCCCCATAGACGGACCTGCGCTCCAGCGGATAATAGATGACGGAATTTGGCGTCGCATTGATCGTCGCTGAGATGTCGCCAATCCCCTTTTTGTCGGTCAAATTCCGCGCGTCGACGAAAAGTGTCAGCCCTTTGGAAAGTGCAATCTGGGTTCCAAGCCCCAATGTCACGTATCCGGGCGTCCGACTGCTGTTGGTATAATCAGCCCAAGCGCCCCTCGGCGTCCACTCTACACTTGGCGAGAGACCGACTGTGTCAGTCCCCAGCCGTAGTTCGGCCCGATACTGATCCTTCGGCACGACCGGCAGGGCGTTGTTGCCGTACTTTGTGTCCGCCCGAAACTGAAAATCATTATGCTGATATACCTGCCTGAGCCGCATCCAAGAGAAAGGTCTTAGAGTGAGAGACGCTTCGATCCCCTGGTGACGTGTTCGACCCGAGTTGAACGTCGATGCAGGAATGTTGGGATCAACGGTAAATTGCAGGAGTTCGCCCCGCAAGTCGGCGCGATACAAACTAACATCCCAGGACGCGATCCCGATATGTCCGCGCGTGCCTAGCTCGGCAGTCCACGCGCGCTGGGCCTTGAGTGCAACAAAGCCAACTACCGGTTGTTGGATCAGTTCTCCAAATCCCGGCAACTCTACAGACCGGCTGTAATTGGCGAAAACCTGAACATTTCCCAAAGGGGACCAGAGCAAACCGAACTTTGGCGCCAGCCGGGTATAGGCGACGGCGTCGCTGTTAATTGGCAGAAGGCGATTGTCCACGGCGCGTCGTCCGTTCGTCAGGACGGTTCCCAGCACAACAGTTAGCTTGGACAGCGGATTCACGCGAAGCTCGGCAAACGTGTTGATTGTCCGTGCGGTCTGCGTCGCATCGGCTACAAGCAGGTCGCGCGATCCGGACACACTGGTATATTGTCGCGCTCGCACCTTGCCAAATCGTGCCTGGCTGCCGAAGGTGAGCGCCCAAGGGATTCCTGCAACGTGACCTCCCAAATCCAGGCTTGCAAATAATCCGCGATCCACAGATTTTTGGTCGATCACTTGAAAAATCGGATGGAATAGCTCCTTTGCGTTGAAGAAACCGCCAAATGTAAGGGTTTGGTCGGGACCAATTGTGATCGTCGTGTGGTTTTGAACCCGGACGGAATCGATGTCGCGTTCCTGATCCATGGCTATATTGTTGGGGAGCGAGATACCGGGTGTATGAATTGCCTGTTCGCGGGTCAGCGATCCAGGCAAATCCTGATTGATGTGACTGAGCGTTGCATAGAAGCGGGTCTCGACATCGTCGCTTATCTTCAGGCCGACATTGCTGTTGAAGCGCAACGCATCGCGCTTGGCATGTTGGCGATCGCCATCTCCCTTGTCAGCTGTCAGCGCCAGGTAGGCGTCGCCTCTCTCAGTGTTGAAGCCAGCGCCCAATTTTCCGCGAACCGTCGCGAAACTGCCGCCATCCAATCTCAGTTCAACCCCGGATGCAGAGCGCCCAGTTGGAGTTATAGCGTTGATCGCCCCGCCTAGTGTCGAGCCTCCGAAGCGGAGCGCATTTCCACCGCGATAGATTTCGATCCGCTCGAACACCTGCGGATCAAGTTCCTGAAAATCGCCATTGTCGTCTGCTTGGTTTATCGTCACGCCGTCCTGCAGCAGGGTTAGCCCGCGCATGTGGAAACCCCTGCTGATCCCGGAGCCCCGAATTGAAAGCCGAACCTCCTGTCCGAAGCGTGGTTGGGTATAGACGCCGGCAGAGAAGGCCAGCGCGTCCTTAAGCGATATCGCAACCTTATTCCTGAACACGTCGGCTTCAACGATGGAGGCCCCACCTGGTCGCTTGTCGATTTCCTCCTGAGCTTCTGCAATACGCTGCGCAGTAACGATAATGTCCGTCCGCTCGGACGACGCCTGCGCTAGAGCGGCGGAGCCATTCCCTAACGCACCAACGACTATGCTAGCGCCCGCGAGCGCAAGATTTTTCTTCTTCATGATTCTCTCCCCGGACCATCGCGCTCACGCGTGCGTCCGCACTCCTCAATTCTGTGCCAAACAAAGCCAGCGCTTCACTACTCAGACGGACGCTGGGGGACCGGTGGATGGGGGAGGGGGGGCCGCGAGGCGAGAATAAGTTCCACGGTAGGAGGGTGGAACAATCGTGATGGATGCAATGACGAGACCATCAGCTGCCGGACCCACGGATTCCGCGATAGCAACTGGCGCATGGAGGCTGGCAAAACCGCACAGACTATCGGTTTTGGAGGGCAAGGGCGAATGATGGTCATGTCCAATTGCGCCCATTATATGGTGCATCGGCGGTTGGTCGGCCGTACGATGTTCAGGCGCGTGTACCGCCATTCCGAAACACGGAACCAGCGTTAGTCGTTCGTTGGGACTCGGCATCCAGCCGGCGGGGACAAGCACGCGTACGAAAAGTGCACAGATCAGCAGTGCGAACGCGCATGCGTTCCCCATCTCTCGAAAGGCGGCTGATGGTGTCCCCATTACTGAGGAGAAACAGCATTCGTCAACGCTGGCAATGATACTAAAGTGCCAAGTATTTTGGCTCTGGCGCCTTGGTCGGATCGACTTTGCGATCGATGCCAATGTGCCGCCCACGATCTACTCGCGTTCGGCAGCAGACAGCAGACAGCAGCTTTCGTGGCATAACCACATTTACGGCGCACTCACTATTCTCATTCCAAAGCCTAACTTGACATCATCTCCATATAGTGCAGCCAGGCGGCACTTGGCCCACAACCCGCCAAAATGGGTGTTTTTCGCGTTTCGGCGGACCCGCCTGTCTCAACGCCATGCGACCTTAGTGCCATCGACAGGCGCACGCACTGCCGCCACCATGCATCTCAATGTTCATAAGGACGTCGCTCGGATCGGGCGAGAACGAAGAGGGGAGTGAGCCATGAACCGCACAAACGCCGTAAGTCGTATTGCAATCGCTGCACTGATGGCAGGAAGTTTCGCGGGCGTAGCCCGAGCTGAGGAGGCGCCAGCACAGCAACCCGAACACGCTGCAAGTCAGGCCTCGCACAGCAGTGGTTGGAAGGGCTCGTGGCTGGTGCGTTTGCGGGCCACAGCCATTATTACGAGCAGTGGCGTGAAGTCCGCGCGGGTCGATAACGTGCCTGCAGCGACCGCTGGTGCGCTGGGTCTTTCGGGAACCACGTTGCCGCTTCCAAATGATAGCCTCAGCATCTCCAACCGGGTGCTGCCGGAAATCGATCTTTCCTACTTCGTAACGGATCACATTGCGCTCGAGACGATCTGCTGCTTGACCAAGCACACGATCAAGGCCGTTGGGCCTCTCGGCGATGTACTCACCGGTGTTGGGCAGAACGGCCCCGTTATTGCCAAGTCGTATGCCTTACCATTCACAGTCCTTCTTCAGTATCATCTTGAGCCTATCCCAGGGTTTAAGCCGTATGTTGGTGCAGGACCCACATATGCTGTATTTTTCGGCGACAAGACCGGACCAGGTCTTGCCCCTTTTGCGCGTAATCTTCACATAAAAGACACTTTGGGTTTTACCGTGCAGGCAGGCATGGATGTCGCACTCGGCACCTCGGGGCGCTGGTACGCGAATGTGGACGCGAAATATATGAAGGTGGAGCCCGATATCAAATATGATCTGTTCGATCGCGGCTTTGCCGGTGCATCTTTGCTCGGCAAAAACGTCAAGCTCAGCCCCTGGCTTTTGAGCGTGGGCATCGGCTACCGGTTCTAACACGACCCAAAGACCAAGTACGAATAACGGAGATCTATTATGAGCGGCGTGAAGCTGATTGTCATCTATCCGACCCCGACCGACGTCGAGACGTTCGAAGCTGCCTATGTGAACGAGCATGTTCCAATGGCGGTTCAGCGATTGGCGGGGAAAACGAAAATCGTTGCCACCAAGGTGCTCGGAGCTCCCGCCGGAGAGGCGCCCTATTACAGAATTGCAGAAGTGCACTTCCCCTCGATGGAGGCCCTCGAAGCTTGCGCCGAGTCCGAAGGGGGCAAGCAGACGCTAGCGCACGCGGCCGCGATTTCTAGCGGGGGCCCGCCAATAATATTGATAGCCGAAGAAGAGTCGTTCACCTTCTGAACCTGCGCGGTCACTACGGCAGGAGCGCGAATGACATTCCGCAATTTCCTGTGGCAGTCCAGGAATTGCAAGGTGCTGCCGGTGCTTGCGCCAAGCGGATAAATAGACTGACTGCTTTCACTCTTCGCAATGCGCGCGACGCTTCAAGGCGGAGCCTCGACCAGAACATACAATTGCCTTCAACCAAGCGGGGCTCCACGCCGTTCGATCGGAACGTCCAGCGCGTTTCCACAGCCTTCCGACTGTCACGTCGATGGCCCTGAGGCGAAGCGGCGAATTTTAGACACTCGCAGGGCGGGCACAATTTCCGCCATAGCGGATGGTCGAGACAGGGGTTTCGAATTGTGCGCTGTCCGTTGCGTCAGCGTGCCGCGGCGGTCTGCAAGCCAAGAGGACGGAGCTCTCATTTGTCGCGCCGTGGATGAGAGGACTGAGGCCATCGATGCGTCCCACAAGCGCAACTGGTCGGCTCGCATGGTGGCGCTCGCGGTGCGTTCGGCGAGCGTGTCAGCCGCGCTCTCTTTGATGGGGTTCCAAAACACTCTTCTCTCGCCATGACCCGATGAACATTGCACCTTGGTCTCATAGACGTTGCTGTGAATGTGACGCAGAATTCTCGGCGTGGGTTTTGCCAGAGTCGGCAGTAATGCGCGACCGGGACCGGACAGCTTATGGAGGATGCCATGGCGCTAGCAGCAATAGCACCGGTTATTATTGACGAGTTGCCAACGACGCGTCTCTTATCGACAAAGGACTTGATGGCGTCTCTTAGAGATGGGTGGCACGACTTCACCGAAAACCGCGGCGAGCTGGTCTTCGTAGGCTTATTCTATCCTGTTGTAATCCTCCTGGTTGCGACGGTCGCGATTCGTGGAGACCTATTTCAGGTACTCTTCCCGCTGGTGGCCGGAATGTCGCTCCTTGGGCCAGCGATCGCGACTGGTTTCTATGAGATGGCAAAGCGTCGCGAGTCGGGAGATGAGCCTGGTTGGGGGCATTTCTTTGATATCGTTCATCTTCCAACAAGAAGCAGCATTGCGACTTTGACGATGATGCTGGCGTGCTTGTTCCTCGCTTGGCTTGGAGCAGCAGCGGCACTTTACACCAATACCATGGGGTACGCTTTGCCGGACACGTTCGGCGCATTTCTGACATCCATCGTGACGACGCCCGAGGGATGGACACTGATCGTCCTAGGTAATTTCCTCGGATTCTGCTTCGCCGGGATCGTTCTGTCGATCAGCGTCATCTCATTTCCGATGCTGGTTGACCGGGACGTGAGCGCGACCACCGCGCTTCGGACATCGCTTAAGGTCGTGCGAGCGAATCCGCGCACCATCGCTATTTGGGGCGGTATCGTGGCGTGCCTTCTGGCAGTTGGAGCGCTCACATTCTTTGTGGGCCTGGCCGTCGTTCTTCCCGTGTTAGGTTACTCAACCTGGCACCTTTATCGCCGCGCCGTCGGCGATTAACCGGAGCCAAGCATATTTGAGGAGGCAGGTGCGGCGGAGATCCCGTCGCACCTGCGTTTATCTGGGCGTGCCAACTTTACGTTTACGCGTCCCTAACCTCTTGCTTCACCAGCGTCCCACCTCCTGCAAGTCTCGAACAGAAGCATCATCGTCGGTTTGGAGAATGAAATGCCCGCAGCCGTGCCGTTGAGGAAAGATTATTCAGCGGAGCGTCTGCGGATATTGGCAGGAAAGAGCGTCGATCCCACGCAAGTGCGTCGGCTCATAACCTTGGCGCGAATCTATGATGGAATGTCGAGATCCCGTGCTGCTAAGGAAGGCGGCGTTATCGTTCAGACGATTCGCGAGTGGGTCATGCGATTCAATCGTGAGGGGCCAGACGGGCTTGCCGGGACCAAGAAGCCAGGCCCTGGACCACTGCTCTCACACCCTCACCGCAGAGCGCTCGAGCATATTCTGGAAGGCAGATACCCACGCTCTCAGCGTGGTAGAGTGCGGCTCGCCGACATCCGGCTTTGGTTGATTGAGGAATTTGGCATCGCTGTCAGCCGCCAGACCTTGAGTCGTGAGTGCCGCGCCTTGGGCTATGGGAAACCACCAAAATCGCAAACGAGGACCGTAGAATCTATGCCGCAAGGCACCTTCAGGGGAAGTTCGGCGACACGCCATGTGTCGCACGATCGTCCCTGACGCACCTCCGAGCTGAAAATCGAACTTGACCAAATCGATGCCCCGATATTGGCTCCCGCGCGAGCAGCGGGCCCACCGTCCGGCGTTGTACTTGAAGCCAGGGCGGTGCGGTCAAGTCATGACATATAGGCAAACCATGCCGAGTAAAGGCTCGAGATGAACGAGGTCCTTGGCCTGATGGCAGTCTATGGAGGAATTTTTGCGGTTTCCTTCGTCGCGGCGACAATCCTGCCGGCCCAATCGGAGATGACGCTTGGCGCCGCCATTGTTGGAACGAATTATGCGCTCTGGTCGCTCGTTGTCGTTGCAACCGCCGGCAACACGGCCGGCGCCCTTCTGAACTATTATCTTGGGAAGGGAATTTCCGGGCTGCTGGCGCCGGCGCGTGTGGGCGCTAAGCTGCAGCGGCCACAGCAGTGGTTTGCAAAATTTGGCGTTTGGTCGCTATTGTTTTCCTGGCTTCCGATCATCGGTGATGCACTCACGATCGTTGCCGGCATAGCGCAGACGCGGCTTCGTCTATTCCTTCCCATTGTTGCGGCTGGAAAAGGGACGCGCTATGCTGTCTTGGCGAGCCTCATCTGCGCTGCCGCCGATGTCTGCAGGTGATTTAATTCACGGATACCAAGTTCGGCGACCGTTTCGAAACAACGGACTGTTACGCCCCGGTGACTGGGGAAGGGGTTCAAATCAGCCGATCCCGGAATTGTAATTGCTCACGGGGTTGGCAGAAAAGTGTTGCGCGGAGGTCGATTGGCTGATTCACCCTACGGATGTCACCGCCGCCGCTTCATGTGCTGACCGAAGCCGAGAAGAACGAGTTGCTGCTCGCGCAGCACGAGATGATCGAGCGACTGGTAGCGCGGATTTCCGAGTTGGAATTCCTGGTCGGCACGCCGCGCAAGACATCCAGGAATTCGCATATTCCGCCATCGAAGGACGACTATGGCAAGCGCGGTGGCAAAGGCGGTAAGCCCAAGACTGGCAAGCGCCCGCCGCGCGAAGGCAAGCACCGCCCATTGGCCGAGGCGCCCGACAAAACCGAACGCATCATGGCGGCAAACTGCTGCCATTGCGGGACCGATATATCCTCGCAGGCCCAGCATTGCCGCCACCGCTACGATCATACCGACCTGCCGCCGATCCGCCCGATTGTGACCCGCATCGAATTGCTTGGTGCGCGCTGCGGGGGATGTGGCCGTCGCTACCGTGCCGCGGCACCGGCGGGCATGGAGCCGGGCACGCCGTTTGGCCCCGGCATCCGCTCGCTGCTGGCCTATCTGCATCACAGCCACCATGTCAGCTTCGAGCGACTTTCGCGGATTGCCGCGGAACTGTTTGGCCTCACGATCTCCCAAGGGGCGATCGCCAACGCGTTCAGGCGTATCGAGGCCGGAATGACAGCAGCCACGAAGGCGATCACCGACAAGTTGCTCACGGCAAAGATTATCGCGTCCGATGAGACGTCCACGCGCACCAACGGCATTGCCCATTGGCAATGGGTCTTCCTCTCGAAAGACGCGGTCCTGCACAAGATCGCCCCGCGCCGGGCGCGCAGTGTTGCTGAGGAGGTGCTGGGCGGCCACCAACCTGATGTGTGGGTCTCCGATCGCTACGCTGGACAGCAGGAACTGGGCAAGGAGCATCAGGTCTGCCTCGCGCATGTCCTGCGCGATGTTCAGTATGCCATCGACTGCGGGGATACCGCCTTGGCCCCCAAAGTCCGCGACCACCTGCGCTGGGCGATCCGGATCGGCAAGCGACGAAGCAGCCTGAAGGACACAACGCTGGCCGCCTACGCCGCGAAGGCCGACAACCTGCTGACCCGCCTGGTACAGATGCCTGTCGCGCACCCGGCGGGACGCGTTCTGCTCAAACAAATCAAGGCCTGGCGGGGCAAGTTCTTCGTCTTCCTCACCAACCGCGACGTCCCTGCGACCAACAACATATCAGAGCGCGAGATCCGCCCCTCGGTCGTGTTCCGCAAGGTCACCAATGGCTTCCGCTCCGACTGGGGCGCCCAGATCCACGCTGGATATCGATCCGTCACCGGAACCGCTCGTCTCAGCGGCAAATCGGCCCTCGTAGCCATCCGCGAACTCGTCGACGGCAGATTCGTGGTCGCATGATCAGCGCACCAATTGCCGACCCCGTGAGCAATTACCCGGAATTGGCATGCGATCCGGGAAAAGCTTCCGTACACGCGCCTTTTCTATCGCCCGCTACCTTCCTCAAGAAGGCCTTTGTGACGTTGAGCCGTGATTTTCCAAGCGGGCAACGGTTGCCGACTCGGCCGCGAGCAATTGTGCAACAAGAGATCGTTCTGAACACCGGATCCAGCTTGGGCAGAATAGAATAGGAGCGATAGACGGCGTTGTGGGCCGGCCCGTCGCAAGTGGCGCGGCGCCTTCGTCGCAGCAGGCCATAACTGTGGAAATCAGCTGACCTAGCCTGCCAAGTCACTGGCACGGAGGCGAGATGTGATTGATCACGTCGGTTGTCAAATTAAGGCAATTGAGCGCGCGGCCTCGGCCAACTCCCCGCGAAATTTGGGGTGCGCCAAACCGATGAGTGCCAGCGCCCGCTCGCGACACGTCTTGCCCTTGAGATTCGTCCAGCCATATTCGGTTACGACAATATGGGTTTCATTCCGAGGAGTCGTAACAGGACCTGACAATACCGGTGCGATGCGCGACACCGTTCCACCCGCAGCCGTGGAATGACATGCAATTATGGAGCGGCCGCCCTTAGACGCATAGGCGCCTCGGACAAAGTCAAGTTGTCCTCCCGAGCCACTGAATTGCCGACCATGCATGAATTCCGAGTTGCACGCGCCGTTCAAGTCAATCTGTAGAGTTGCATTGACCGAGAGTACATTCTCGTTCTGGGCAATCACGAACGGATTATTTACGTAGCTGACCGGGTATGCTTCCAGGTCCGGGTGATCGTTCATGAACTCGTAAAGCTGCTTGTCTCCCATGGCGAAGGTAAACACCGTCTTTCCAGAGTGAATTTGTTTGCGGCTGTTGTCAACGACGCCCATCCGCATGAGATTCGCTAACCCAGGCGTGAGAAGCTCAGTGTGAATACCTAAATGTTGATGGTGGAGAAGCGCGCGGCATACCGCGTCAGGAAGTGCGCCGATGCCCATTTGCAGGCAGTCGCCATCTTTCACCATTCCTGCAATGATCGAACCAATAAGATTGTCTTCGGGACTGGGCGCGGCGCGTGGGTATTCGAGCAACGGGCTATCGTGCTCCACGATGGCAGTAACGTCCATGATATTGACTGTGCAATCGCCTGAGACGCGTGGCATTCGAGGGTTGACCTCGAGAATCACGCGCTTCGCGATTGTCGATACCGGTTGCGCATAGTCCGTATTTGTTCCGAAACTAAAATTTCCTGACGAATCCATGGGCGAGACCGTCGCAATCAGGGTGTCAACGGCAACTTCCTCGCACAACAGCTTTGGCACCTGACTAAACGCCGCAGGCATGATCGCGCACAGGCTACGCCCTTGGGCAACCGCGCTTTTGTCCAATGAGCGCTCGACACCGGAATGAAACAGGCTGATCGGCTCGATGCTGTCTCCCAAGTCGGCCGCGCAAACGGTCTCTCCGGCGACGGCCGAAGACAGCAGATAATAGAGCTTGATTCCCTTCAGCGTTCCCGATCGCGCTTTGCGCGTCATCGCATGCAGCAGGGATGGGGGCTGTGAGACGCCGATGCCCAACGCAATCCGGGCGCCGTTCGGGATGAGATCAATAGCGTCCTCGGCCGTCACACGCTTTCGACAATAGGCCGAGTCAAACGATTTCTCGTCTGTTTCGTCCAATGCGGACGCCCCATCAGCCTCCATGCCCAGGACTTCGACTGTCCCTTGCCCCGCAGAACGCCGCTCCGCTTCTTCTCGTGCCCCGATTCTGCCCATTATTTCCTACTGCTCCTGTAACGATAGGCGCTGTTCGCCATGCGGCCCTCATTTCGTCGCTCGGGAAAGAGGCGGTGAACCCGATCCGCTCCGCCGCAACAATCATGCCTTTTCACCAATGCATGCGCCCGAGCCCTTCTGTCGATGACACTAAGGTCTAATATGTGCAGGGCGCGGAATCCGTTGCTCGCCCGCCCGATTGATTCACCGGGAGAGCATCTGATCTCCACTCAGCTGATAGTCACCGCTACCGGCGAGCAAAAGACCACTCGAGATGGCGGATTGGGGTGCGACGATCTGCTCTGCGAAGAATTTCGCCGTCGCTACCTTGGCATCAAGAAACGCGCGATCATATTCCTGCGAATATAGATCGCCGAGTGTCGCCTCAGCCTCGATTAGTAAAAGCCATCCCCCGACGAGATTTCCAAAGATTCTTAGATAGGCTGAAGCGGCCGCCAACCGCTGATCGGGCAGATTTGAAGCGCTGCTCGTCAGCCAAAGCGTAGATCGAGACACAGCTTCCAGGCCCGAGCGCAAAGCGGATGCCATCGATTCAAGCGTGGGGATAAGTGAAGCGCGCGTCAGCGAGTTTTCAATTTCTGCAAACAGTTCGCGCCAATGCCTACCATCGTCGATGCCCAGTTTCCGGGCAACGAGGTCGATGGCCTGAATGCCATTCGTTCCTTCATAAATGGGAGCGATCCGCGCGTCGCGAAAATCCTGCGCCGCCCCACTGTCCTCAATATACCCCAAGCCGCCCAAAACCTGGATTCCCAGCGACGTCGTTTCGACGCCCAGATCCGTTGCCCAGCTTTTTGCCACGGGTGTCAGGAGATCGGCCCGACACTGGAATTGCCTGCGATCGACGGGCTCGGCCGCCGCTGCGGCCAAATCGACCTGGGACGCCGTATAATAGACCAAAGCCCGTGCTGCCTGCGTGTTCGCACGCATCGTCATTAGCATGCGGCGCACATCGGGGAACGTCGCAATCAGCCGTCCATGCTGTTGCCGTTCGTAAGCATATTTAACGCTGCGTTGATAAGCGCGCTCTGCAATAGCGACGCCTTGGAGACCGACGTTGATTCTGGCGTGGTTCATCATCGTAAACATCGCCGCCATGCCCTGGTTTTCCTCCCCTACGAGCCAGCCAAAGCAAATACTCTCGTCGCCAAATTGCATGGTGCAGGTCGGCGACGCGTGGATTCCGAGCTTTCTTTCCAGCGAACGGCACGACACTCCATTCCTGTTCCCGAGGGTGCCGTCGTCGTTCACGAGGAACTTAGGAACAAGAAAGAGTGAAATGCCTTTGGTCCCGACCGGAGCTCCGGGCAGACGGGCGAGCACCAGATGGACGATGTTCTCAGCAACGTCATGGTCGCCCCATGTTATGAAAATCTTCTCGCCGGATATCCTGTAACGGCCGTCAACATCGGGCGTCGCCTGCGTCCTTAGAGCGCCCACGTCCGAACCGGCTTGCGGCTCTGTAAGGTTCATCGTGCCAGTCCATTCGCCGCTCACAAGGCGACTGAGAAAGCGACGCTGCAATTCCTCGGAGGCATGGTGCGAAAGGGCATGAATTGCGCCCTGGCTAAGCATCATGCACAGGGCAAAAGCCATATTGGCCGAGGTCAACTGTTCCTGAACGGCACACGATAGCGCAAACGGCAATCCTTGTCCACCGGTGTCAGGATCGGCGTGCAGGGAGGCCCAGCCGCCCTCGCGATATAGATTGTAAGCATCGCGAAATCCGTTGGGCAGAACGACATTTCCGTCTTCCCATCGCGCACCCTCGATGTCACCGGAGCGACACAGCGGCCCAAATACCTCGCCGGCCAATTTGCCCGCCTGCTGCAAAATAGCGTCGACCAGTTCGTCATTTGCCAGAGAGAATCTAGCGTGACCTGCGATTTCCCTCAAACTCGCTATCGTTTTGAGGACAAATGATTGCTCCAGTATCGGCGCGTTGTACAAGACTTGACCTTTCCTTTTTGGCATGCAGAAATAACGCTGGCGAAATCTCCGTCTAAGGGAAATCCCGAACCGCTACGAACAACGGACGTTCCAAGGTATTACTTGGAACCGGTCACTTCTACAGATATAGTCTGGACACCATTTTCAATCTTCTTGTGAAGCCGATCGGCCCAATAGAGACTTATCGTGTGACGTCCCGGTTTTGTTGGTAAATCGAATATGAAAACATATTGCTTGGCGCCCAAGCTGATCAACTGCTCGCCCATCGGCATAAGCTCAGTATCGTCGAGCGCAATGTGCAGGTGAGCTGCCGCCTCAGGATTATCCATCGTATATTTGGAAAGCTGAGCGGGTCCCTCAAAAACAACGGCCACGCGCTGCCCAATCGTCGCGCCATCAATGGGGCCGACAATTTTTAGTGGGGGTGTATCGGTTGAAGCCACCGGCTTTGCGTCGTCCATCGAAGACATATCGTGTCCTGGATCGCTCATGTTTCCCATGCCCGGCATCGCTGCCATGTTGTGCTCGGAGTGCGCTTCCTTTGGGGCATCTGGAGTCTTTTGGGCTCCTCCCGAGCAACTTGCGATCATGAGAGGCAAAACAAGTACAGTTGATTTCCACATAGCTTCCTCGCTCAATGAATATGGGCATCCGGCGATCCGCGTATCTCCGGTTCGTCGAAAAGCGTCTTTGATATTTGCTTCAGTTTCACAAGATTCTGCCAACCGTCGCGATCTTCTTCGGGTATCCAGCGTCCGCGGACGAAGCCGAAACGATCGATGAGGAACTCGACATAGCTGCGGCTCATGTTGAGTTCATTGCTGCGGCCTTTGTTGGCTAGAGTGCGCGACAGGAATGCGTAGCTCTCGATCACCTGCGCGGCGTCATCGTTAACTTGAACAATCGTGTTAGGGAGATTCGGCAATTTGTGCGGCGTAACGAGGATCAGTTGAATCCCTGACGCCGCCAATGTGCGCTGGGCCATTACAAGCTGCTTCACGCGCGCCGAGGTCGACCCGGAGGCAGCCGGAAATACGGCGATCAGCACGTTTGCGGCGTGTCGAAAGTCTTTCAGCTCGCCTGGCGAGCCATCGGATCGCTCAAAATAGAAGTCCGGTGCGCCGAGCCAGGGGCCGTTTGGCGCGATCAGCGGCGAGAGCACCCTGGCTTCAAACCCTTGGGAAAAAACCCGAAGGAAATTTGCAGTGTCCCAAATGCTCTGCTCATCAAACATATCACCGAATGGCGGCATACCGCTTTCCGGAATGCCATTTTTGATCCACCAATAGAGGTCGCCGCCCGTGTGTAGCGCTGTGTGGGGTTGGGAGAGATTCGCCGGTGGCTTGGGCAGCGATTTGGCAAGCGGCCCGTCGCCTTGTCCACCGGGTCCGTGACAAGCGGTGCAATTTTCTCGGTAATTCTTGGCGCCCTGCGCGATGGAGACTGTGAGATATGGCGACGTCGATCGCCGATAGGTCTCTGGGTAAGCCGGCACGCTAGCGGCCCAGGCGGCAACTCCGGCTGCTAACAGTCCCGCAGCCGCCAGGAGCGCGCGCCGGGCTCGGGAGAGTGACGCCCAGCGCGCGAAACCGGTCAGAAGCGAAAGACAGGCGACCCCGGTCGCGATCGGAAAGACCCACATTGTCGGCCATACGGGCCATGTTGCTGAAAGCGCGATCCTGAAAGGAAGGATCCAGACCGGCTGATCATGCACCGCGGGAGTCGTCTGCGCGAGTGTTCCTGCCAATCCTAAAATCACGCCGCCAAGCGCGAGTTCCGCGACCACCCAGCGCGCGACGGGAACGCCCAGCCCGAGTTTGTGGCCCTGGCGATTGTGGCCAGATAGCAGTCGCTTGCGAACCCGGTTCGCCAACAGCAAAACAGCCATCAAAATGCATATTTTGGCGCATAGAAGCCAGCCGTACGTCGTCCCGATCAAGTCCCCCTGTGACTTGATCCAGGCGCTGGCCAGCGCCACGCCTGACGTAATAATAATAGCCATGCAAGCTGTAGCCAGCTTGGAGAAGCTGCGTAATGCTGCAAGCACATCTCTTTGCAATGGCGATGATGGGGTTTGGCTCGTGCAGATGACCAGGCCTACCCAGCCAGGCAGCCCCCCGAGCCATGTGGCCATTGCAAGGATATGGGCAATATGGATCGGCACCAACCATCGGGTAGCCTCATCGCCGGCGACATGGCCCCCGAGCGGTCCGATGACGCCAGAGATAACGCCGACGGCAAGCGCAATGATATGGGTCAGGCGCCACGGCGCAGATCGGTCCCAAAACCAAGCACCTCCGAGGCAAACCGCTCCGAAACACGCCATAAGCAAGCGAATGTAGACCACCTGACCGGACGAGCTTCCAGCGGCGAATTCCAGCACCAGCTTGGGATCCGTCATGATGGCCCAAAGATGGACATCATTAGCGGAAGCCGACCGCGCTGCCAGGTTGAGAACCAGAGCAACCGGTAAAATGAGCGCCGCGACCATTGTCCCCAAACGCATCTTCTTTCGCCAGTTCCAGAGAACCGCGTTTGAAAGATGCGCCGTCGACAGACTGAAAAGCGAGGCTCCGATCAACCAGGCCAAAGTAGCGTTGATAATTGCCGTCGTGGACGCTGACAGCAACTCATTCACTGTTATTTGGAATCCGCACGAATGGTGAATTGCAGTCCATACTTAACAATATGACCATCCTTCGAGAGTACATGATAGTTAAGCTGATAGGTGCCTTTGGCGAGAGCTCCGCTCTTGGCAGATAGGCACCGCGCGTCGCGACCGAGTTTTATAGGTCCAAGCGGCGCATGTTTGCCCGCCGTGTCGCTAATCGAAAATGTCGAAAATTTGAGGTCGACTTCCTCATTGAAGCACAGTTCCACCTGTGGCGGCATCTTGTCGATCACGGCGCGACTGCCCGGCACTGACTTAACCAACGCGGCATGCGCAAAAAGCGGAGATGGAATGCAGGCGATGCACACCAGCGAAAGGGTCGATATTCGCATTTTCTTGATCACTTTCTCGTGGGAAAATCATCCGGCGCGCTGATGTTACCGCCAGTGTCCTATACACGGCGTTGCGCGCTGCTTCGTTTGGCCGGTCTTTTGAGCGTAGAGTATCCGAACAGTCCGCCGACCGCGAGGAGCATGATCGCCAGGAGTCCGAGAGGTTTTCTCCAGTGCAGCCACATGCTGCCGACAGCGAACGGGAATCGTGCCACATGCGCGGTGTCACCACCTGCGGAAACCAGCCCGATAAAATTCCCCCCCTCCTTGAAATCATACGAAAATGAAAGTGATCCTGTCGGATAGACCCGCGGCTCGACATGAAAGACTGTGGCCTTCGCAAGATCCGCCTCCGAACCAGACGCTTTGACCACCCTCACATCGATCGGAAGCTTGCGCAGATTATCGTCAATGAAATCGAGAACGATTACGGTTCTGCCGGTACTCGGAATATCTTCGCAGAACTGCTCGGCACCCTGGCTGTCGGGCTGATACCCGTTGAAATGCATTTGATACTGGCCGACCTGAAGCTTGCAGACGTCTTTCTCCATCGTCAGGCCGCCGTGAGCATGAGCAGATGTCGGCGCGCAAAAAATGATTAAACAATATGCGGCGACTCCTCGACGACCAGTCAGCCTCATGATCAACTCTCCAAATCCTACGATTACAATGTCATCGTCCTTTGCTCAGAGTCCCGCCGCGCACTAGCGTGGCGCAACCCTGAGCAAAGTCGCGGGAATTCAGCCTTTCACCGTTTCTGCCGTAAAGACTGGTACCATAGGCCCAGACACGTTGCTGATTGATCGATTCCCGGCCGCATCGAAGAAGAACAAGAGTCCCCCCACCAGGTTGTCAGGATCGTTCAACAAGCTCGTCAGTCTTTCTTTTTCCCAAGCTACGTCTGTCGCCGCAACAGCAATTTTGCGCGTTTCGCCCGGGGCGATAGGCCGGTTGTCACTAACTTTTAGACCATTTACCGGCACGACATCGCGCGGATAGTTTGGATCCAGACCCTTTACTGCTGCTGGAACGCTCGCGTTGATAAACCGGAGATTCGACGTGAGGAATTCACCCAGTTGGACTGGCGCTGGCCCCTCATTGGTGAGATTCATCTCAATTTTTAGGGAGCGGCCAGGCACATCATAAGTCGACTTGGTAACATACACCTTCACTGCACCGGGGGTGAACGGCAAAGGTTCGACGCTCGCTCGACCGCCTTGCAAAGGAATTGTGCGCGGGAAGGCGTTGTCAGTGACGACATATCCAACGAAGACGATCACGATGGTCGATGCTAGCAGGATTGCTCCGACAACGCGGTCCTTGTTCGAGATCAGAGCCTCTTCCTTGCCTTCGGTCACCGCCAAGTAGCGGGTGATGAGGAGTGGGCGCCGCAGCCAGAAGAGTAGCCATCCAATAGCAATGGCGAACCACAGGCCGTTCCACAAGTAAACGCGATCAAGTCCCCACGTCTCCAAATTGGGAATGAAGGTTCCGTTGATCGTCCGAACAGGCAATTTGAAGTCGGCATGGGAACCTGTCACTGTCACCCATTCCCCCGGGCCGAGTAGCGGCCCCGCTTCTTGGGCGTTGATCATAGGGTGGACGTGGTGACGGCCAGGAATTCGTGCCTTTAGCACAAATTTGAAAGCATAATCTCGGTCGAGCTCCAGCGGCGCAGATTGGATTGCCGGAACCCCGTTGATATAGCTTTCCGTCCTCACGAAGACTGGTCCTGGCGTACCATTGCCCAAAAATGCAACGTCTGGCTTGGGAAGGTTGGCTGGCCATTCTTTAAAGAGTCTAAACCGGCCAGTTATGATTATACTACCGTTCACTGGGACCGATTTGGAACTCCATTTTACATCGTAGAAGTGAGCGGTACGGAGCCTTAAAAAGGGTTCCTGATTGCGCTCACCATGGGCAAAAGCCGGCGATGACAAACCAGCTCCGGCAAGGCTGACGATCAGCAGCAAAGCTGCCGTCAAGCGCCGGAAGATGTTGCGTGTTTTCCCTATTATTAGCTGCATGTTCTCAAACCCCCCCCACGGTGCTTGTTGTAAGCTTA
Source organism: Sphingobium sp. SCG-1 (assembly GCF_002953135.1). Classification (NCBI taxonomy): domain Bacteria; kingdom Pseudomonadati; phylum Pseudomonadota; class Alphaproteobacteria; order Sphingomonadales; family Sphingobiaceae; genus Sphingobium; species Sphingobium sp. SCG-1. The sequence goes on along the minus strand of NZ_CP026373.1, from coordinate 171,836 downwards.
GTATCCTTGCCCCCTTGCTGCGTCGACGTTCCGGCTGCCTTTGGAACCAGGCCAAGGAGCTTCTTGAACGTATTCGGGACGGTGATCACGCGCGAGAAAAGGACGCCAAAGCCCCACCAGACCATATATGTTAATATGCATACAAAGCCGCTAAAAAAGGCCGACACCGTCGCGGAGTGTCCACCGAATGTCCTTAACGTGCCGCGTTCGATCATCCGAAGATATTCTGGAGTTGCCGTTCGCGTGAACGAGTAACCCATCACGTCACCCACAGATGCAAGATAATCCATGATCTGCACGGGCAATCTGTATGGGGCCAACATGAACCAGTTCGAAGGGTAGAACAGCAGAGAAAACGCCATTCCGCCGAATATCGCAGTCAACAGGAAATTGCCGGTGAGCAAGAGAATGGCATCCAGAGCTAGTGCGCTCGGCAGTAGCATTGCGGGCCACACCATGCTCATTGGGAAATAGGACCACAGATGGAAGCCGTAATAGCGGTTGAGCCACTCGCCGATCATCAGGCCCACAATTGCCAGCGTTGCGGCAATCGGGAGACGAAAATATTTCCAGAACATATACTGCAAGGCCGCTGGAAACATGATCGCCACAATCGGCGTCAACGTCACCCAGAATTCCCGGTCTTTCCAATCGACCCAAAAGTCCCAATCGCCCGCAAGTAGCATGAAGTGAAGATGAGTCGCGCCGGCGACCGCCAGCAACAGGATCACCGCGACGATGATGTCGAAGGTCCGCGATAGCTTTGCCCCTTCCTTCGACCACTTTATTCCATAAATTGTTTGTCCTGGATTGTCTCTCATCTTACTCTCCATGCTTCCGGCGACGAAATGCCAAGCGCATGCGCGCCCCCTGTAACCGTTGTTTTTCGTTTTGCGCGAAACCGACACCGAGCCGATCTCGCGCAATAATCCTGAACTAGCCCGCGATGACCTCACCCTCGCTTTCGGCAAGTTCGCCCATCTGCCTGAGAAGGGTGATCATATGCTGCGCGATCTGCAGCAGCAGACCACCTAGAGCCAAGACTGTCCAGCCCATGACAACGAAGCCCCAGTGCAGCGGCGCCGTGAACACCTCTTCCATCATCCAGAAGGCGTGGCCCCATTCATTGAAGCCCAGGTTCGGGAGAATCATGAATGGACCAGCCACCGCTAGAACCAGCGGAATCGAAATATTGTCTGCATATTTTGGCAGACGGGTCGTTGCGTAAAGCAAAGAGCCGACGCCGAACGTCACGTACAAAGGCATGGTGCCGTAGAAGAGCACCACATGGCTCGGTGTGAAGCTGGTGTCGCGAACGACAGTCTGGTGCCAAGATGCATCTTGCTCCGCGAAAAAGCTCGCTGCAAACCAGACAGCAACTGCGTAAACGAAAATGAACAAAACCAGATTAAAGTACCTGCGAAGTTCCTCTCGAGGCGTAATTGAATACAGGTTTTTGTCTCGCGTGAACCAAATGTAAGACCACACGCCAACCCAGAGCAATGGAATTAATACCAGTTCAGCTTTGAGTAGACCCATCCAGTAAGTGTCGAAAACCGGATCCGTGGAATCGAGCCCCGCAGTCCAGGCGAACATCCTTTGAAAGGTTCTGTAGAAAACCATGATCGCCAAAAGGCCTACCGTGGCTATTGCGGGGATCTTAAAATTCACAATCTTCCGATCATCGCTTGGTCTCCCAAGCGGAGTCGCATTTGCAACTGTTGCCATCACTCTACTCCTTCCATCTTTTTACGGTCGGCTGCTTAGACCTAATTACCCGATGCAGTCCGGTTGACTGCCGTGAGACATCACGGCCCAAGCTCGTCGCGCGAGTTTTGGATTTTAGAACAATGGCTTAGCTGGTCGTAACGTCCCAAAATCCGCCCACCGGAGATGAGTAAAAACACGTCCGCAACATTGGGTGGTGACTGGAACTGACTGAAGGCCATCGAGCCCCTCTCCCTGTTTCCGTCAGCTACGCTGGCGGCTTAAAATACTGCGCGAGGATATTGGATGGCGTCTTACCAATCGACTGTCGATGGCACTTTAGTCTAATGTGCCAAGGCTGCGCACCGCTTCAGTACGTCTGGCTAGGGGTTTAGGGGGACGAGATCGGGTGTGGCTTCTATGAGACCACCCGAAGCTGGAGATAAATTGTTTGGCGGTTGCGGCCTTGCAGACTGTGGAGTCGACCAGAGGAATTAATTTTCCGGATATCTATTTACGAGCATCAGGCCCTTTTCTCGCCAACCGTCCACCCCGTCGGCGAACCAGCGCACATCTCGGTATCCGGCCCGTCGCAGTCGCATTGAGGCGTTCCAACTCATCCAGCAATCGGCAAGGCAAAACACAACAATCGGCCGAACGGAGCCTCGTAACAGGCGAGCCATGCCGCCGAGAAACCATGCTTCGGCAACTGGCTCCAACTGTCCCCGCCCGGCGTCCGGAAACCAGCGGGCTCCTGGAATCGTTTCATGTGTCTCAGCCAGGGCCCAATGGCCTGTCAGCGCGTCACGACGGCCTCCCTGCGCCGGCGTTACATCTACGAACAACGCGCCTTGCCGACGAAGCAGTTCGAGCGCCTCCTGGACCTCGATCTTTCGTACCCCTTCGGGCGGGAAAGGGACCACTGACCGATAATGCGCGATCCGATAACCGGAAACAGCATCGAAGTCTCGACCGTCCGTGAGGGGCATCCCTGCCACTGCAACGGCCGCGCCCAAGACAAGAGTTAGCATCAATTACCTTTCCGCCGCATCAGCCTAAAGTACCATTGGAATGCCGGCTGGACCATTCTACTTTGGAGCTATGGGAAAGAATCACAGCAACCCGACCAAGCGTCTGGGCGTGGCGGCTATTGCGCTGTTCATCTGCAGCAGTCCCGCTGTCGCAGAAGTTCCAGCCGATCCGCTCCAGTCGCCTGTCTGGAAGGCGCTAGGTGAAACCTTTTTCGGAGACAGCGACGTTCGCTTCGACCCGCGCGTACGCGTGATCATGCCGCAGATCGCCGAGAACCAGCGCAGCTTCCCTGTAGCTGTGGACGCGCGAACAATTAGTGGCGTTAAGCGCATCCTCATTTTTGCAGATCTCAATCCGATACCGCTGGCCATCGACTATGTCCTGGCCGACGCCGCGCCCTATCTCGCGACCAACATCAAACTGGATCAGCGAACCCCGGTACGTGGCGCAGTGCAACTGAAGGATGGTTCCTGGCTCGTAAGTGGTGCGTGGGTGGATGCAGCGGGTGGCGGATGTTCGATGCCACCGCTGAGCCGTGCACGGGGCGATTGGTCACAGCATCTTGGCGAAATCCGCGGCGGTGCTTGGCACACCGAGGGCGGCGATCGCGTTCGTCTCGCCATGCGTCATCCGATGGATACCGGTTTTGTCGCGAATATTCCGACTTACCATCTCGAAAGTTTGGCGCTGACCGACGCGGATGGAAAGATATTCGGGAGCCTCGCTATAGAGGCATCCGTTGCCGAAGATCCAGTGATTACGGTAATTGTCGCTCCTTCCAAAAGCGCGAAGCTTCTGGTCACCGGTCGCGACACCAATGGGATCGACTATGATGCGACGCTGGCTATTATGGATCGTCCGGTTGGCTTGGCCTCTGCCTTGAAGTGATCAGTCGGCGCGATCTATTGGTCGCCACGGTGGCTTTGCCGGTGGCCGGCGCGGCATGGGCACAGTCGCTTCAATATACGATCACGCCAGTTTCAATCGGTGACGGGCTCTGGATAGTCCGCGGCGCGGACGAGCCGATAGCTCGTTCCAATGGCGGGGCAATCGCAAATATCACTATTCTGGCGACTCCCAAAGGCACCGTCCTGTTCGATTGCGGGCCGTCCCTACGCTATGGCACGGCGCTCAAGGCTCTGGCTGAACGATTGACGGGCATGCCAATCATTCGGGTTTTTCTTACCCATCTGCATCCTGACCATAGCTACGGTGATGGCGCATTCGACAAGTCGCTCGTGGCGGCCACGCCCGAACTAAATAGCGACCTTACGAGTGAGGGCAGGGTCTATTCCGATGGAATGTATCGTATCCTCGGTGACTGGATGCGCGGCACAGAACTGGTTTTACCAGGCCATATCATCTCATCCGATGTGGAGGACTTTGGTGATCGTCGCATTCGCATTCTTCCGTTAAACGGCCACAGCGCGGCAGATGTTGCTTATTTCGACGAAACGACTTCAACGCTCATCGCGGGCGACCTTGTCTTTCACGATCGCGCGCCTAGCACGCCCAACGCGGACCTGAGTCGATGGCAAGCGACGCTCGATACGCTCAAGTCGCTTGGGCACCGTTCCGTTGTGCCCGGTCATGGCCCTTTCGACCCAACCGCTTCCACTGCAATCGACCAGACCAAGGACTGGCTCGCCTGGCTGCAGACAGCGATCGAGACGGCGGTAGCGAGCGGCTTGGACCCTGTCGAGGCCGGTAACATCGAGATACCTGCGCGCTTCGCCGACCTCAAGGCCACGCGTTACGAACTTCAGCGATCGATATCGCATCTATTCGCGATAACGGAGGCGAGGATGCTTCCACGCGTCGACAACCGTTAGAAATAAGTGTCGCTGTTTCAAAGCCCGCAACTCTGAACTCGGGAACACAAGCTACTGTTGTACTTCTTGATGCACATTGGTGAAGCGCACCCATTCATGGAGCAGTTGTCAGACCAAGCGAATATTCTGCGAGCGTCGAGGACGTTCCACAATAATCTGTTTGGATGATAATAAAGCTTCTCGCGGTTGGACGTTAAGCTAACCACAAGTTGGCACCGGTGTCGCGCGCTCTAGAACGCAGCGCGCCGTACTTCTTTACATACTTTCTACAGATTGGTCGGATCTATAACCGGGCATGCAGACGTCGAAGGGCGGCTGACCAGGTACAGCATTATCGGCCGAGGCGGGATTAATCGCAAGGTGTGAAAGCTAAAATGACCGAGTTCAAACAGTGAATGAAGTATCGCGGGTTGGAGGAAAGCTCGGCTTTGCGGCGATTGCCGGGGCGATTGCAGTCGGCATTCTTGCGCAATTTCTGTACCAACCCGCCATTCAGCCAACGGCTGATGCGCCACGTGCTGTTGGATTGAATGAGGCGTGCGCTACTGGAAGTCGTCGCGGACACATCGATTTAGGCGACGAGCTGAGGACGAGCTCGGGGCTGCGGATCTGGGTTCGAACGCCACATAATTATAACGCCACCACGGCCTATCCACTGCTCGTCATATTTGCTCCGGCAGGCTTTGACAGGCATCGATCAGAATCATTCTACAATCTCACCACGGAGGCAACCCGGCGCGGCAACATCGTGGCCTATAGTGATCATGTTAGTCTTTCGCGCCGCGCGCTCGAACTCCAATCGGCTGTGGCGTCAACGATAGAACAAGGATATTGTGTCGACCAAAGAGCGATCGCTTATCTCGGTCATTCCGACGGTGGGTCCATGGCTGAAGGCATTCCCATATTTGCAACTAAGCAATTGCCAGTGCGTGCGGTTGTCGCGACCGCCGCTGGAATTGCAGAAGACGATCTTCAAGGTGCCAAATGTCCCGGCATCCCGGCTGTTTTGATCATCCACAACCCTGCCGACGAGCTGTTCCCCGACTTTGGGAGCGGGACCGCCGCCTGGTGGGCAAACTGCGCCAGGTGCACGCCAATCCCAGATCATTCTCTGGTGTCCGGGTGCCGATCCTTCAAGGGATGCGCCGCAGGCAAAAGCGTCACGTACTGCAGTTCGGCCACTCCGCACAGAACGTTTCCGAAAATGGTGCCGCAAATGCTGAACTTCATCGAGAACGAGGAACTGAATGTCGTCGCCCGGAAACACTCTGCACACTAGCCGATTCGCGCGATGCTATGGCTGCCAGGCGACTGCGCCAGCTGAACCGATCGGTGTTGTCCAACCAGCTGGTTCCGACTGGGGGGTTCGGATGCTTCGTAAACGGTTCTGCTCGCCTGAAAATGAGTTCGTTAACACTCCTGATATCGCAACTTGTGTCCGAGAAGTGTGATTCTCGGACAGTAGATTGATGCGCGGAAGGGGGTGCGTTAGGATCGCGTGATGAGTGATGACATGGACCCGTCGCGGCTGTTGCCGGTGGTGGCCGAGCAGCCCGCGCTGCCCGACATCCTCCACGCGCAGATCGCGCGCGCCGCCGACTACGCCAAAGCCTCGCGGGCGTCATCGACCCGGCGCGCCTATGAGGCCGACTGGAAGATCTTCACCGCCTGGTGTCAGCAGCACGGCATCCAGGCAATGCCCGCGAGCCCCGATGCGGTCGCGGTGTTCGCCAGCGCCGATGCCGATGCCGGCACCAACCCTCGTACCATCGGCAAGCGGATCTCGGCGATCGCCTATTATCACCGCCAAGCCGGTCATGCGCCGCCGAACACCGTGCCCGGCTCCGGCCGGCTGCTCGAGGTGCTCGCCGGCATCCGCGCGACCCACGGCAAGCCCAAGGTCCGCAAGCGCGCCGCCGACGCTGCCGCGCTACGCCATATGCTCGAGACGATCCAAGGCGATGGCCTGCGCGCGGTGCGCGACCGCGCGCTCCTCGCGATCGGCATGTCGGCCGCGCTGCGCCGGTCCGAACTCGTTGCGTTCGATGTGCCCGACGTCGGGCTCGTCGACAAAGGCATCGAGTTGATGATCGCCAAGTCGAAGACCGACCAGACCCGCGAGGGCGTTATCGTCGCCATTCCGGAGGGCAAGCGGATTCGTCCCAAGGCGTTGCTCCTAGCCTGGATGGCGGCGGCCGGCCATGCCGAGGGACCCCTCTTCCGGCGGCTCTCTCGCCGCGATGAGCTCACCGACGATCGCATGTCGGACCGCGCCATCGCGCGCCTGGTCCAGCGCTGCGCCGCCGCCGCCGGCTACGACCCGGCGCACTATGCGGGCCACTCGCTGCGCGCCGGATTCCTCACCGAGGCGGCTGCCAACCGGGCGAGCATCTTCAAGATGCAGGACGTCAGCCGCCACAAGTCGGTGCAGGTGCTCTCGGAATATGTCCGCAGCGCCGAACTGTTCGACGATCATGCCGGGGCGCAGTTTCTGTAGCGCACCCGGCCGCTGCCTGCTTGTAATTGTTGCTCAGTTGAGCTACATTTAATTAGAGATTTGACGAGGAGTCACACATGGCCGCGACCGCCTTCGTGCGCGCACGCATCGACGAAGCTGTAAGGGATGAAGCCGCCGCCGTGCTGGCTGAGTTGGGACTTACCGTGTCCGACGTCGTACGCATGACTCTCACGCGCGTCGCCCGCGATCATGCATTGCCGTTCGAGCTCAAAGTGCCGAACGCCGAAACGCGGGCAGCCATTGAGGAATCGCGCGCCTTGATGAAGGGGCGCCGCGCCCGTTTCACCGATGCCCAGGACGTTTTTGATGCCCTCGACCAAGACGCCCGCCAGCAGTAAGCGAGCGTCCCTTCTCCGAGAAGCCGCCTATACCAAAAGCTTCGTGAAAGATTGGGACAGGCTCTCGCGTTCTGGTCGGTACAATATGCACCAGCTCAAAGAGGCGATGCTTCTCCTGATCGCCAATGATGCGCCGCTTGGACCGGAGTGGTTGGACCATGCTCTGAAAGGAGAATGGGCGGATCACCGCGAGTGCCATATCGGCGGCGACTTCCTACTGATCTACATGGTCGAGAAAAATAGAATCAGCTTCACGCGGGCCGGAACGCACTCCGAATTGTTCGCGTGAACCAATAGGCCGTTGGCGAGGTCGACAAACATTAAGTAACTCTTGCGGGCAAGTGAGGCCAACCGTGGCGAATGAATATAAGACCGTTCCCATCGATGACGTTTTCAACAGCATGTCGGCGGAGCGGCAAGCACGCGTCAAGACACGCGCGAGCGCCTTGATCGCTGAAGAGCTGACACTGCGCGATCTTCACAAGGCGCTCAACGGAAATTAGCGGTCACAGATCCCCACATCCCCACCTGGGTCGGACCGGACTTGTCGGCAGGCTTGGGTGCGATCTTGATTGAGTCACGGCAGCCATGCCGTCGAGCATCGAACTGGCGATGGCTACGGGCACGGCCAAGGAGTCCGTGAGCCCCGGCGCGCCTCACTGGGTTGCGGCAGCATCCGGCCTGGGCACGCTTACCCGACTCCACCGAGGGCGCTTTCAGCCATCGGCTGTCTCGATATGCCGATTGTGGACAGCTTGCGGGTGCGGGTGGGCGGCGTGCTGTTCTCGAATATCGTCTTCATACTGAATCGACAGCAGTCGGTGGGCAGACGCTACGGCCGGGCTGACAGCCGACGCCGCTGCCTCAGCCTCCTGGCGCGCGCGCCGCTCATAAAATGCAAGATTTTCCTCGCACATGCTCGCCTCCATCGTGCGACTCACCTGCTCAGAGAGGTCGGTTTATGCGCCCATTGCGCGGTACTGAAAACCGCCTGAATCAGGCGGCGGGGCGGGGCGATGGATTCACACGTGTAAATAGGCGTCCAACCGGAACCCCTTATCGGCGTCGAACAGGGACCCCCTTTTCGATTGGCGGGACGAGGATGACGGGCGCTCCTTTCGCGCTGGTTGCGCCTCCGGTCGGGCTACGCCCGCCCTACGCCGCAAAAACCAGCGCGAAGCACTCCTGATCGACTGCCTGGGCGTCAGCTGCGGTGTTTGAGGCGCCAGCTGTCGTTGCCGGTCTCGGCGATGTCGCAGTGGTGGGTGAGCCGGTCGAGCATGGCGGTGGTCATCTTGGGATCACCGAACACGCTCGGCCGCTCGCCGAACGCCAGGTTGGTAGTGATAATCACCGAGGTGCGCTCGTAGAGCTTGCTGACGAGGTGGAACAGCAGCTGGCCGCCGGAGCGGGCGAACGGCAGGTAGCCGAGCTCGTCGAGCACGACCACATCCAGCCGCGAGAGGTGGGCCGCCAGGGTCCCAGCCTTGCCGATCCGGGCCTCTTCCTCGAGCCGGTTCACACTCATGCGCGACAAGAACGATCGGTCTCTGGTTGCCGCTGGATGAAAGGCGGCGGTCACGTCAGCCGCTGCCGAGGTGCCCCCGGATGATCGGGACGCGCGATGCCGGCCCGTCATCACCATTTCCGCGACCTCCGTCGTCTCCGAGAACTTGAGGCCGTTGTGCCCGTACGGCCACCCATCCGTATTTCCTCAATCGACAAGACGGCATGGACGGAGGCGTCGCGCCACGGCTTCCTGACGGGCGACCATCGCGGCATGGCCGCTGTTTTGGCCGCCGCGGCAATCCGGCGCGACCTCGCGCCCGAAGCGCGCATCGGTCCTGCCGGCGTCGCCATGCTGCCTCAGCGCGCCGCGCCAGAGGGCCAGCGCTACCGCGTGACGCTTGTCAAAGCGCGGGAGGAGCTGGACTGCTACCTTCCAGCCGCCCGTCTACAAGCCGCCGACCGGTTGCGCGGCTTGATCGCGGAGGGCGCCCCTTCTGCCGCGATTCGCTAACGCGCGCACGGAACTCGCCTATGTCCGGCACGCCAAGGGACCGGTCTACCAATCGCACCTGCTCACCTACCTCGGCGTCCGACAGGTCGATGCCGTTATCTCTTCCCAGCAGACGCCGCTCGCGCGCGTGCGGGAGATCGGCGCGGCGCTTGGGGTTCAGATCGACAACCAGCAGCCGGTGCAGCTTCAGCGCGCCGTCCGCTCCCTGGAGCGCCCCGTCTTGCCACCCGGGCACTCGCCGGGGCAGGAACAGCTCGCGGCGGAGTTCCTGAAGAACACGCCCGAGAAGAACAAAGCCGATCCACGCCTCGCCCCGCCCAGGCGATCGTCGATACCGCTTTGAAGACTGCGCGCGATCGGGGGAGAGTGCGCGCAAGGTCAGCACGATCGTGGAGTCGACGTGCCAGCCTGTCGCCGAGCGCATCAAGACGGGCGGCACTCTCGATGCCGAGATCGGCCGGGCGCCCAATCGTGGCCCCACGCCTGAGCCTCGCAACAGGGGCCGGAGCCACTAACCAGCCTCGTGGCGCACCGGCGATCCGCCAGTTGGCGGGCGCACCCTGCCATTTTAGGTCAGCGCCGCTTACCGCGCAGCGAAACTGCGTTCGAGGCAGTGAAGATGGCCTCTACGGCTTCCGCAAGCGCCCGCTGATCGAAAGGTTTCTGTAGCGTCGGGAGCCGGTGCGGCTCGTCTGGCGCGAACTCCACGTAACCACTCACCAGCAGCACGGGCAGGCTTGGCCTGCGCTTGATCAAAGCACCGGCCAACTGAACGCCCGTCATCTGCGGCATCATCTGGTCCGTGAGGACCAGATCAACTTCGAGACCATGATCGAGCTGCTGGATCGCGTCTGGCCCTGAAATAGCGGGCGCAACGCGGTGGCCGAGATCCTCCAGCATCGCGACTGTGTTAGCCAGCACCAGCGGATCGTCATCCACGACCAGGATAGCGCGCGATTCCAACGCCGGCAGCGAGGCACTTGGCTGCTGCTCGCGATCGTGGGCCTGCCCTGTTGCCGCCTTGGCGGCGGGAAGCCAGATCTCCGCTTTGGTGCCGTGGCCAACCGCACTTTGGAGCGTCAGACGTCCGCCCGATTGTGCTGCAAAGCCCTGCACCATCGAAAGCCCCAGGCCTGTGCCCTTGCCTACCCCCTTGCTCGTGAAAAAGGGCTCCGATGCTCGGGTGAGCGTCTCGCTGTCCATCCCCTCGCCGGTGTCTGCAACGACCAATCGGACGTAGCTCCCCGGCGCGAGATCCTCATTTGCCCCAACAATTTCCTCGGTAGCCGAAATCTCGACATCACCGCCATCCGGCATCGCATCGCGCGCGTTCACAGCAAGGTTAAGGATCGCAAGCTCTAGCTGGTGAGGATCGACTTCGACGGCGCTCAAGGCGAGGGGCAAACGAGTGCCGATCTTTATCATCGGGCCGAGTGAGCGCTGCATCATGTCGGACATGCCGCGCACGAGTTGTGAAATGTCCACCTGCTCAGGCTTAAGATCCTGCTTCCGCGCGAAAGATAGCAGCCGTTGGGTCAGGGTTGCTCCACGTCGGGCACCCTCGAGGGCGCTCTCCAGGAAGCGGGCCGCCTTAGGATCATCAGGCAACCGCTTCCTGAGCAGGTCGAGATTTCCGATCACTATGGCGAGCAGATTATTGAAATCGTGAGCGACACCTCCGGTGAGGTGGCCAACAGCTTCCATCTTCTGCGACTGGCGCAGTGCCTCCTCAGCCCTCTTCCGTTCCGTTACGTCAGTAAGCCCCGCGAGGACCTGGACGAAATTACCCTCGGGGTCACGTTCCACGCGAGCCGAGATCACGACGTCCAGGATCGCGCCTAATTTGGTGATGGCTCGATGCTCCCCGCCGCTAAGGTCCCCCTTCGAGAGCAGGCCGGGCCAGTCCTCTTGCAAGAATCGCTTGGCGGAGGCTTCCGTGAGAAAGTGGACGAAGGGTCGCCCGATCACCTCCCCGCGATCGTACCCAAGCAGCGCGCACCACGCATCGCTCACATGCTCAAGACAGCCAGCCTTATCGGTCGAATGAAGGGGAAGTGGCGTTCCCTTATAGAGCCTCCGAAACCTCTCCTGGTTTTGTCGCAGGAACTCTGCTTCGCGTTCGGCCATGGACGCCAGGCGACGGTCGAACATCGCTGCCGCAAGTGCCGTCGCGAGTATCAGAAAGGTCGCGACCGACACCGCAACCGCAATCGCCGCTTGCCCCAGCCCGGTTGGTCCGCTGGCCCTATCGACATGGCTTTTCGCTACGAAGACGGCCGCCTGCATACCGGCCAAGTGCATGCCGGAGATCGCCCCGCCCATAACGATGGCGGCGATGATCCGCTCGACATGTCCGCTTCGGCGCGAGGCGAGCCATAGCGCAGCCGTAGCTGCGCCAACGGCCACGAGGATGGAAACAGCGACCCAAAACCTGTCGTAGCGCAAGTCGGCTGCCATGCGCATCGCCGACATGCCCATGTAGTGCATCGCGACCACGCCAAACCCCATGATCAGGCCAGCGCCGATCAGCCTTGGGCCCGTCGGCAGCGAGTGGCGGCTCATGATGGTGAAACCGATGCCGGTCGCCGCAATGGCTACCAACAGCGAGGCGAGTGTCAGCCCCAGGTCATAATCGGCTTCCATACCTGGCATGCTGAAGGCGAGCATCGCGACGAAATGCATTGCCCATATTCCGCCCCCCATTGCCAAGGCGGCGGCCGCCAACCAGAGCCGCTTTGCCCTGTCCTCCGACGCCCGGACACGGCCGACGAGGTCGAGGGCCGTATAAGAGGCGGCAATGGCGATGAGGATTGAGATCCAAACCAAGGCAAAATCGTGCGTGCCGGTAAGCGTCATACTGAATTTGAGTCCCTGTGCGCCGTCTGCCAAACCTCGCGAGGGCCCATCCTAGGCGGATCACAGGCGATCACAAAGGCGGGGCGATGCCCTTCCCTCCGAAGGCTGGCCGTCGCCCGGTCAGCCTGACGACCACGCTTGTTCATCGTCCTGAGCGCTGTTCGTGCAGCTGAGCCTTGATGTACATCTCCTTCCATGCCGAGGCGGCACGCAACGAGCGCTCCCTCACGCACGGAAGGGAAGCACCCCTAGCTTCTTCGAGGCACGCGTTCTTGCGGCTTAAGTAGAGTTCGCTGTTGCGAGCGAACGACTTGACAGGCGACCTTGGCGACATGTTGTCGTACCTTTCTGAAAAAGGACAAGTGATGATCGAGGGCGATCCGATATTCCGCTGGACTATGTCCTCTTGCGGACAAACTCTGCGCGCAGGACGAGCCCCTTGATGCCCTCATAGCGGCAGTCGATTTCTTGACTATCGCTGGTTAGACGAATCGATTTGATCAGCGTCCCGCGCTTGAATGTCTGACCAGCGCCTTTCACCTCTAGATCCTTGATCAGTGTGACCTGATCGCCATCTGCAAGCAGATTACCAACTGAATCCCGGACTTCTGTCCGCTTAACTGCTGCTTGGCGGGATGCTAGCTCGCTAGGGGGCATCCATTCCCCTGAGGCGTCATCGTATACGTAATCGTCATCACTCATGGAGAGATCCTATTGCTGTCGATGCATCGCATTTGAATATAACTTTCGCCAAGCGGGGGCCCGTCCCCGCAGGCTTCATACTAACAAGTCAGCCTTGTCGCGCAGGAGCTTGCCGAGCTCGAGCACAGAGCACGCCGCGAAGAAGCTGCTCAGGCCGCAACCGCGCCCAGTCCCGATTGCATCACCGCCAAAGCGGTCATGTTGGAGATTCCACGAGCTGTGACGGATGGCGAAAGCACATGGAGTGGCTGCGCTGGCCCCAGGAGGATCGGCCCCACCACAAGCCCCTCCTCTGCGGCAGCCAGCAACGACAACGCGATATTGGCGGCATCAAGCGTCGGCATCACTAGCAGGTTTGCCGATCCGAGGAGCGGGCTGTCGCGGACGATCCGCTGGCGGAGCGCCTCGGACAAAGCCGCATCCGCCTGCATTTCGCCGTCAATCTCGAGTTCGGGTGCAGCGGAGCGTATCAGCGCCAATGCCTTACGCATTTTATGTGCGCTGGGGCTATTCGAGCTACCGAAGCTCGAATGCGATAGCAGCGCTACTTTGGGCGACAGTCCGAAGCGGCGCACCATATCGGCCGCGAGCGGCACCATCTCAGCGATCTGCTCTGCGGTCGGATCGACATTCATGTGCGTGTCGCAGATAAACAGCGTGCCGCTACCGATCACCAGCGCCGATAACGCATAAAGCCGATCCATCCCCTCCGCGCGCCGGACGATCGGCATCGCCTCGGTCATATGGCGCCACCAATCTCCGGAGCCTCCTACCAGCGCTGCGTCAGCGAGGCCTGCGTCCAGCAGCATCGCTGCGGTGACAGTAGGGCGTGTCCGTACCCGTCGCTCCGCTGCGGGCGGCAAGATGCCACGCCGGCCGACGAGGCGGGTATAAGCTTCAACCATCGGCGCCATCGTTGCCTCGTCAAAGCCGGGATCGACGATGTCGAGGTGCTCGCCTTCCTGCAGACGAAGACCGAGCGCGGCGATCCGCTCCGTGATTACTGCACGCCGGCCGACGAGCAGCGGTCGCGCAAGGCGTTCATCGACAGCACTTTGGGCAGCGCGCAACACGCGCTCATCCTCCCCCTCTGAATAGACCACGCGCTTGGGGGCGAGGCGCGCACGTTCGACCACTGGCCGCATCAGTTGGCCCGATCGGTAGACGAAGCGCTCCAACTCCTGCGCGTAGGCATCGAAATCGGTAATCGGGCGCCGTGCGAGCCCGGCTGCCATCGCTGCTTTGGCAACGGCGGGCGCGATTGTCAGCATGAGGCGCGGGTCGAACGGTGCAGGTATGATGTAGTCGGGGCCGAAGACCGGCGTTTGTCCGCCATAGGCGGCCGCTACCACCTCCGAAACTTCGCTTCGCGCGAGTTCGGCGATCGCTTCTGCGGCAGCGAGCTTCATCGTCTCATCGATCGCGGTCGCGCCGACGTCGAGCGCACCTCTGAAGATGAACGGAAAGCACAACACGTTGTTGACCTGATTGGGGTAATCCGCTCGTCCGGTTGCTACGATTGCATCGGGGCGCGCGGCCCTGGCCAACCCCGGCAGGATTTCGGGTTCCGGGTTCGCCATTGCCAGGATCAGCGGCTTGTCGGCGAGCAAAGGCAGCCATTCGGGCTTAAGCACGCGCGGCGCCGACAGGCCGAGGAACACGTCCGCGCCCGCGAGCACTTCATCGAGCGAACGCGCGTCGGTTTCGCGAGCATAGCGTGCCATGTTTGCTGACATGTCAGGGTCGCGGCCGCGGTGGACCACGCCGCGGATGTCGGTCAGTGTGACGTTCTCCGCCGGCAACCCCATTGCAACCAGCAGGTCGACGCAGGCGAGCGCGGCCGCACCTGCGCCTGAGGTTACAAGCCGCACCTCCTCCAGCTTCTTGCCCTGTAGCAAGAGCCCGTTCCTGACGGCTGCTGCGCATACTATGGCGGTGCCGTGCTGGTCGTCGTGGAAGACCGGGATTTTCATCCGCTTCCTGAGCGCGGCCTCAATCGCAAAGCACTCGGGCGCCTTGATGTCCTCAAGGTTGATCCCGCCGAAGGTCGGCTCCAGCGCCGCCACCACCGCGACGAAGTGGTCTGGATCATGCGCGTCGACCTCGATGTCAAACACGTCGATGCCGGCGAATTTCTTGAAGAGCACCGCCTTGCCTTCCATCACCGGCTTGGAAGCGAGCGGGCCGATGTCGCCGAGGCCGAGTACGGCAGTGCCGTTGGTGATGACGGCGACGAGATTAGCGCGCGCGGTATAGCTATCGGCGCAGTCCGGGTTGGCGGCGATCATGTCGCAGGCAGCGGCTACACCCGGCGAATAGGCGAGCGCCAGATCGCGCTGGCTCACCATCCGTTTGGTCGGGCGCACTTCCAGTTTTCCTGGCCGCGGCAGCCGGTGGTAATCGAGCGCTGCCTTGCGGAAGTCCTCGTCCATTGCTTTTGTCCTATTCCAAATTTCGCAGATCGGTCCCGAGGATGGAGCCAATGCCTATCCTCTTGAAGTGCGAGGCATTCCTGAAGCGTTCAGCAGCACTCCGGCGCCACTGGCGAGCTGAGCCGTCAAGGTACGAGACGTACTCGACATCCCGCCCGCACCTACGAACCCTGGCGACCGCCTCCCGGCACGCGCATTCATCCCGAATGGGCCCTTCCACAGAAAAGGTTCTGGCGCTTCGATCGAACACCACGACAAGGAAGCTTACGGGCAGCGGCAGATCGCTTATCACGCTGCCGCACCATTGGGTTGGATAGCGGGCGACAGAGCCTTTCCGATCTCGGTGATCAATTTCCGGCGCGCGACCTGCTTTGCAATGCGCTCGGCGACCTGTGGTAGGAAGCCGGCATGGCGCCCGCCATGGACCAGTCTGACTGCTTCGTAATCGGGCGATAGCGAACGGTTGCTCCCTTTCCGCGCGAACACAGCACGATTGTCACCCCGTTCCGTCTGCACAACCACGATCGCATTACCGAACGCCTTGCGCAGCCGGTTGACGCAAAGTTGGTGCTTCTCCCACAGGTTCGCGACAAGGATGCCGCCAGGGGCTAAATGGAAATAGCAGTCTTCATAGAACTCCTGGGAGCATAGCTGTGGCGGCTGCCCATTGATGTCGAACCCGTCGACGAGAAGCACGTCCGCTCTGCGCCTGTCTTGCCGCCGGTAGTCGGCACCATCTCCCCAAAGCACCTTGAGGCGGCGATTGTCCTCGGGAATGAAGAAGCGGCTTCGAAGAGCTATGACCTCCCGGCTGATCTCTACGGCCGTGATGACGCTAGAGGGCACTCTGTAATAGCAATACTTAGCGAGTGAGCCCCCTCCCAGGCCGATCATGTCAATGATGCCGGGCTTCGGATTGAACAGCAGGAAGCCCATCATCATCCTGATATAATCGAACTCCAGGCTGAGTGGATCGCTCATGCACATCGAACTCTGGATCGTGCGATGATCGAAATGAAGAGATCGGCTGTCACCGAACTCCGCAATGTAGGGACCGCTGTGAGCGGAACTCGGCGGCATCCTCGGCCAGAAGCCCATGGATTGCAGCATCTGCGCATCCGTGTCGCTTAGAGCATCTATGTCGTTAGATCTGGCCTGATATTCAGAGCGGCTTGCGCATTGGTCTGTCATTGAGACACGTTCTTGATCGATCCAGGGTACGAAGCCTCACTCGACGGGAAAGATGGTGAGGGAGGAAAGTATAGATCGCCATCATCTCCCTTTGCCCAGGTAAACGCGGCCTCTATGTCGTCGCTGTTGGCGGGCTTGGCGAGGCAACAACAAGCACCTAATCCGATCGCCGTCGTCGCGGTTGCGACACTCGCGAAGCCGGTAAGCACCACAATGAGCGTGTTCGGGTCCGCCGCACGTAGCGCCTGTATGCAGGGCAATCCGGAGGCAGAACCAAGATTGAGATCCACCACTGCGTAGCCAGGCGTGCAATGCGGCAACAGCTCTTGGAGGGTGCTGAGGTGGGGCGCGACCCTGACTTGATAGCCGCGCCGGATCAAAGAGCGTGCCAGCACGCCTGCGAACCTGGCGTCGTCCTCGACGAGGACCAGCGAGTGAGCGCATCCCATCTTAGCGGACTGTGTCTGCGGCTCTCGATGCCAACTGCAAGGCACCGGCAAAATCATTGGCATAACGGAGACCGCCATCCGCTTTGTCAGAATGACGCACCGAAGCATCTCCTGCGGCTGCCATCTCGACCTCTCGGCGGTGAAGGAAAATGACCGGGGGCGTCACGCCAGCTCCAGCGCGATAGCTGTAGCTTCACCACCCCCGATGCAGAGGCTGGCTACGCCTTTGCGGAGACCTCGGTTTTCAAGGGATGCGAGCAGCGTAGCGATCAGTCGCGCTCCGGACGCGCCTATGGGATGTCCAAGAGCGGTGGCACCGCCGTTGACGTTGATGCGATCGTCGGCAATGCCGAGATCCTGAGCGGCAATCATCGCAACCATTGCGAATGCCTCGTTGACTTCGAACAAGTCGACGTCGGCGATCGACCATCCAGCTTTCGCCAAGACCTTTTTGATGGCGAAAACCGGTGCCGTCGTGAACAGCGCCGGAGCATGGGCGTGCGCGGCCGTGGCAACCACCCTAGCTGCGATAGGAAGGCCAAGTTTCTCGGCGATGCTCTGGCGAGTCATGACCAGCGCCGCCGCACCATCGGAGATAGATGCCGAGCTGGCTGCCGTAATCGTCCCATCCTGGGCGAAAGCCGGCTTGAGCCCTGGAATCTTCTCGGGCTTTGCCTTGCCGGGCTGCTCGTCGGTGTCCACCACGACAGTACCGCCCCGCCCGGAAATTGTTACGGGAGTGATCTCTTTTGAAAAAGCGCCGGTCGCTATGGCAGCCTTAGCCCGCTCGAGCGAACGCATTGCATAGGCGTCCTGCATCTGACGCGTGAATTGATACTCGTTCGCGGTGTCCTGCGCGAAGGCGCCCATCGGCTTGCCGGCCTCATACGCGTCCTCAAGGCCGTCCATCATCATTGTGTCGATGATACGACCATGCCCAAGACGCGCGCCGCTCCGATGCTTGGGTAGCGCATATGGTGCGTTGGTCATGCTCTCCATGCCACCGGCGACCACAATATCGATCGCGCCAGCAGCCAGCGCCTCTCGGGCCATAATGGCAGCTTGCATCCCGGAGCCGCACATCTTGTTGACGGTGGTCGCCTCGACGGACGCGGGGAGCCCGGCGCCAAGCGCAGCTTGCCGCGCCGGTGCCTGACCTAGACCCGCCGAGAGCACGCAACCCATGTAGATCCGCTCAATATCTTCGGGCGCTACCCCGGCACGTTCGACGGCGGCCCTCACGGCCGTTGCGCCAAGCGCGGTTGCCTCTGCGCCGGAAAGTGCACCTTGAAATCCGCCCATCGGGGTGCGGGCGTAGCTGACGATGACAACGGGATCATATGACATTTGGGTAACTCCTATTCGGCTAACCGGAGCGCCGCGGCAAAGTCGTCCGCGAACCGGATGCGCTTGCCGTCGGGACTGAGGTGAACCCGACGAAGCATCTCCTGCGGCTGAGGCTGCACGCCCGACAGGATCACATGGATCCCTGCACGCGTGGCTTCATCGACTAGCCTTTCAAGGGCAGTCGCGCCTGAGGCGTCGATCATGGGGACGAGGCGCATGCGGAGGATGATCGCACGGGGCTGCTGACTCATCGCCCGGAAGGTGTCCATCAGCCCGCCCACGACGCCGAAGAAGAAGGGACCGCTCATTCGAAATACCTCGACACCGGGAGGGATCGTGTCGCGCTGGTGCAGGTCCTCGTCTTCTGTGTCGAAGCCGGTTCCAAACTCCACGGTTGAGCTCATCCGCGCCATGAAGATCAGCGATGCAAGGGTAACACCGACGCCGATCGCCACGGTGAGATCGACCAAGACGGTCAGCCCGAACGTCAGCAGCAGCACGAGGCGATCACCATTCGGCATGCGAAGGTAACCAAGGAAGTGCCGGTACTCGCTCATGCCCCAAGCGACTATGAACAGGATCGCGGCTAGGGCTGCCATCGGGACGAATGCCATCAGCTTCGAGCCGAAGAGGATAAAGAGGAGGATGAAAACCGCGTGCGATATGCCTGCGACCGGAGAACGCCCGCCCGCCTTGATGTTGGTGGCGGTGCGCGCAATCGCGCCGGTCGCCGGCAGGCCGCCGAACATAGCAGAGGCAAAGTTCGCCACGCCTTGTCCGACCATCTCCTGGTTGGAGCGGTGTCGGAAACCGGTCATGCCATCGGCGACGACGGCTGACAGGAGGGACTCGATGCCGGCGAGGAACGCGATCGTGAAAGCGGACGGCAGCACCTGCCGAACCTTCTCGGTCGAGAAGTCCGGCAGGTGCGGCATGGGCACGCCTGTTGCCATGTGCGGGAAGCGAGACCCGATTGTGTCAACGGGAAGCGCAAATGCCGCTACGACGACCGAGGCGAGGACCACGGAAACTAGAAATCCTGGTATCCGGGGAGCCATTTTCCGCAAGATGATGATTGTCGCCAGTCCTGCCACGCCAATGGCGATCGTCAGCGGGCTGATCGTCTCGATTGCCTCCAAGTAGGCAGCCCACTTGGCAAGAAAATCGGCCGGAACCGCAGTTATGCGAAGGCCGAGAAAGTCCTTTACTTGGCTCGACGCGATGATCACCGCGATGCCTGCGGTGAACCCCGTTACGACGGGATGCGGGATGAACCTGACGAGGCCGCCGAGCCGCATATATCCGGCCAAGGCCAGAATGATGCCGGCGAGCAGCGTGGCGAGCACCAAGCCGTCGTAGCCGTGCTGCGCGATGACATTGAAGACGATCACGACAAAGGCGCCAGTAGGCCCGCCTATCTGAACCCTGGAGCCGCCCAGCGCTGAGATGAGCAAGCCAGCGACGACGGCCGTAATCAAACCTTTGTCCGGGGTGGCGCCGCTTGCTATTCCCAAGGCCATCGACAGCGGCAGCGCGACGATGGCGACCGTCAGGCCTGCGGTCATATCTGCTCTGAGCCGCGCTGTATTATATCCTTCGCGAAGAACTGAGATAAGCTTGGGCGTGAACTCTGTCGGAAATGCCCTAGGCAGCATGGTTAGCGCTCTCCAGGCGGGCGCCCTCGCGCGCCGGACGACCATTCAGGCGTTCGCCAGGTCGCGACGCTGCCTCACGCAAACGCACCCCACGCCCGCTCCCCATCGAGGGGCTGTTCTCTCCAATCAACTCGACGCCGGCATCTTCGAGTGCTTGGATAACCTTCATGAGCGTGTCGATGATGCCGCGCACCTGCCCGCCCGAGGCTTCCATGCGCTGGACGGTGGGCAACGATAGCCCGGCCAACTCAGCCAGTGCTCGCTGATCGAGACCTAGCATCGCTCGCGCGGCTCGCATTTGGGCGGATGTGATCATTCTTCCAACGCTCCTGAGGCGCACAGCGTGATGTTTCATACATCAACATTTGGCTTTCTAGCACGAAGAAGATATGTAAGAAAGCACTTCTAACGGCAGACGGTATGGCGCGCTGCTATTGGAGCGGAGGGAGTGTCCATGGTTTGCGAAGCGCGTCGAACACCCGATCGGCACCGGTCTTTGGAAAGACTCTCGTTGAGGTTCGGGACTGCCAAGGGTTCGCAAGAGGCCTTGGCCGTTGCCAGCTTCACCCTCGTTCGCACCCGAGGGAAGATGGCAGCCGTAGGATCTCAATCGAGATCGGATCAAGTTTGGAGGTATCGGTGATCGACCTGACCGCAGGCGAAGCAGCCGAATTGATGTTCGAATTCGGCGCGGCGCTCGAACAAGCCGCGCGTGACGAGAAGCGTGCCTTGCACGATCTGCCTTGGCTTTCAGCAGTCTCAGGAGGGCGCGCATGACCGCTTTTGTTCCCGAACCCGGATCGCGCTTCTTCTTCAAGCAGCGCGCTCAGATCAGCCACAACGCGAATATACCTTTTCTTGTTGAAGAGGCGCTGCGGCACCAGGAAGGTCGTTTGGCTGCGGAAGGCCCGCTCGTCGTGGAGACGGGGGTTCATACCGGTCGCTCCCCCAAGGACAAGTTCATCGTGCGCGACCGCGTTTCCGAGGAAAACGTCTGGTGGGGCGCGATCAATCAGCCGATGTCGCCCGACGCTTTCACGCAGCTGGAAGACGATTTCCTCGCACACGTTACGGAACTCGATCGGGTCTATATCCAGGATCTGCACGGCGGATCGCAGCCCGAGCACCGTATTGGGGTACGTGTCGTAACCGAGCTGGCCTGGCATTCCCTGTTCGCCCGCACGATGCTGGTACGCCCCTCCCCCGGAGATATGGCGAGCTTTGCGCCGGACTACACCATCATCGCACTGCCATCCTTCCGCGCGGATCCCGCACGGCATGGCTGTCGCTCCGGAACAGTGATCGCCGTCGATTTCAACCGCAAGACGGTGTTAATTGGCGGAACCGCCTATGCCGGCGAGATCAAGAAGGCGGTCTTTTCAATCCTTAACTATGAGCTGCCGCCCACGGGGGTGATGCCGATGCACTGCTCGGCAAACATCGGGCCAAAGGGAGATACGGCCATATTCTTCGGCCTATCGGGAACCGGCAAGACGACTCTGTCTGCGGACCCGGGGCGTACGCTGATTGGAGATGATGAGCATGGCTGGTCGGACACCGCCGTGTTCAATTTCGAGGGTGGTTGCTACGCGAAGGTCATCGGGCTTTCGGCCGAGGCCGAGCCGGAGATTTTCGCGACCACGCGGCGGTTCGGCACCGTGCCTGAGAATGTCATGATGGACCCCGATACGCGGACGCTCGATCTCGACGACGCTACCTTGGCCGAGAACACACGCGCGGCTTATCCGATCGGTTTCATCCCGAACGCATCCAGGGACAACATCGGACCCGTTCCCCGCAATATCATCATGCTGACCGCGGACGCGTTCGGAGTCTTACCACCGATCGCGCGCCTGACGCCGGCACAGGCAATGTATCACTTCCTCTCTGGTTACACGGCCAAGGTGGCAGGCACCGAGGTGGGCGTGACCGAGCCGGAAGCGACCTTCTCGACGTGCTTCGGCGCGCCGTTCATGCCCAGGCACCCGTCAGTGTACGGCAACCTCTTGAAGGAGCGGATCGCACGCGGGCACGTGACGTGCTGGCTCGTCAATACCGGTTGGACGGGGGGTGCGTACGGCACTGGCAGCCGGATGCCGATCAAGGTTACGCGCGCCTTGCTGAACGCAGCTCTGAGCGGCGATCTGACAGCCGCGGAATACCGCCGCGATCCTTTTTTCGGCTTCGAGGTGCCTATTTCGGCACTAGGCGTCGATATAGCCCTGCTCGATCCTCGGTCGACGTGGAGCGACCCCGAGGCCTATGATGCCGCTGCCCGCAAGCTGGTGGACCTGTTCACTGGCAATTTCGCTCAGTTTGAGGAGTTCGTGGACGCGGGCGTCCGCCAGGCGGCACCCTCTGGACGAGCCTATGCCTGACTTCACAAGCCCTTTCGATCGGCAACCGGATAGCGCAACGCGTCGGCCACTGACGGGTGTGCCGCGCCGGCCTCGGCTCGCGCGGGTCAAGAGTTTCGAACCTCCCAGTGATCCTGCCACGATATGGTCGGCTCTTTGGCGTGGAGCGCGCAACCAATGCCCTGCATGCGGTGGAGCTGCCCTATTCGCTTCATTCCTGAAGCCTGTGGCGCAATGCAGTGCTTGCCAGGAGGACTGGACCCTACACAACGCGGACGACTTTCCGCCTTACATCGTCATTCTGGTGATAGGTCACGTCGTCGTGACCGGTATGACGTCGGTCGAAGTTGCTTTCCATCCACCGATGTGGGTTCAACTGGCGATCTGGATGCTGACGATCATCGCCCTTGCCGTCGGCCTGATCCAGCCGGTGAAAGGGGGCGTCATTGCCTTCCAGTGGTGGCACCGTATGGGCGGGTTCGAGCATCGCCGTTCCACAGTCACGTTGGACGTGGCCGGTCCGGATGCTTCAGCCCCCGAGGCTGATTCCCCATACTGCTCCAACATCACCTCGTTTCGGGTCGCCAAGCATGGCCCGCCAGCGCCGATCTTACGGCGCGGATCTCGATCAGTTGCGCGCATGGGAGCTCACCGCCGACTGCATGCGCGTAACGCGGTGAGAAAGGTACATAGATGGCCATCGTCGCGACAGTCATATTATCGACTTTGCTGATGATACTGTTCTTCGCAGTGACGATCGCTGGAGGAAGGGCGCACGACAAAGCGAATGCCGAGGCAGCAAGGAAGCGGGATAACCCACCCAAATAACTTCATCTGCACGCCACGCAAGTTATCCAGGCTCTAGGGTCAGGACTCATTGGTCACAGCCAGAAGAGGACGGTGGCTGCGAGGGCGACGGCGGAGAAGAAGACGGTTGGACACCGGTCGTAGCGGGTGGCGACGCGGCGCCAGTCCTTCAGGCGGCCGAACATGATTTCGATACGGCTGCGGCGCCTGTAGCGGCGCTTGTCGTATTTGACCGGTTCGAGCCGCGATTTTCGGCCCGGAATGCAGGGCTGGATGCCCTTGGCCTGCAACGCATCTCGAAACCAATCGGCGTCGTAGCCCCGGTCGCCCAGTAGCCACTGCGCCTTTGGCAAGTCGTCCAGCAGAGCTGCTGCGCCGGTGTAATCGCTCACCTGCCCAGCGGTCATAAAGAAGCTCAAAGGGCGACCATTCGCATCGGTAACTGCGTGAAGCTTCGTATTCATGCCGCCCTTGGTGCGGCCGATCAGCCGGTCTGGGCCCCCTTTATGGATGGCTCGCCCCTTATCCGAACCGTTGTTATCCTGTGACATCGGTTCGTTTGAGGAAGGAGAAGGTCATGGACATATCGGTTCTCGGGATTGATCTGGGCAAGAACAGCTGCAGCGTGGTCGGGCTGGATGCGACGGGCAAGGTCGTTGTGCGACGACGGATGCGGCGCGAGACCGTCATCACCTATGCGGCGAGCCTGCCGGCTTGCGTCGTGGCGATGGAGGCTTGCTGCGGCGCTCATCACATGGGCCGGGCGCTGGCACGACAAGGCCATGCGGTGCGGTTGATGTCGCCGGAATATGTCCGTCCTTACGTCAAGGCGCAGAAGAACGACGATCGCGATGCCGAGGCGATCGCGGAAGCGGCAACTCGCCCGACGATGCGGTTTGTGGAGCTGAAGACCCAGGAGCAACTCGATATGCAGACGTTGCACCGCATTCGTGATCAGCTCGTCGGTGACCGTACCTCGCTGATGAACCAGATCAGGAGTCTTCTCCTCGAGCGCGGCTACATCGTTCCGCAAGGGCGCGCAAAGCTTGCTGCACGATTGGGTGAGATGCTGGATGGCGACGAGCCAGTGCTTGGTCCTCGCATTCACCGGCTCGTCAGCGATATGCGTCTGCGCTGGATCGCCCTTGATGAGCGGATCTCAGATCTTGATGCCGAGTTTACAGAGGCTGTCCGGACCGACGAGCGGGCGCGACGCTTGCTGACCATTCCAGGCATCGGTGCACTCAACGCGACCGCGCTGGTGGCAGCGGTCGGAGACGCCCGAACCTTCGGTCGGGGTCGCGATCTTGCCGCCTGGCTGGGGTTGGTACCGCGCCAGGCGACCACTGGGGGCAAGCCGCGGCTGCTCGGGATCACCAAGCGCGGGAGCCGATACCTGCGCAAGAACCTGATCCAGGGCGCTCGTGCGTCGCTGCCGACGATGAGCAAGAGCGATACGCGGCTCGGTGCTTGGCTGCGGGGCTTGCTTTCGCGCTCCCACCCCAACACCGTCGTAGTGGCGCTGGCGGCCAAGATGGCGCGCATCGTTTGGGCGCTGCTGCGTTACGAACGCACCTACGAACCCGTCGCGCAAGCGGCGTGAACGAGATCGGCCGATGCGGTGTGCACCGGCCGGATGATGTCTGCGGGAGGTGAGTGACAGATGGCCTGACAGTCGACCGGTGTCCTGGAACCCTATGGCTAAAAATGGCACTCGATGCCGGCCCCTTTATGAGGACCAGAACGCGCGGATCTCCATCTTGGCCAACGACCTCGCGTCGAAAGGCCGGATACGTTTTAGCAGACTGATCGGATCGTCAGACACAAACCGCTTGCCGACGGGGCGAGCCATACGTTTTTAACCGCAGGCTGGATGCCGTGCGGTGAGCCTTCAGATAAGTCGCATCGATCATGACGGTCTTGGGTTCCGCTTCGGCGGCAGCCAGACCCTCCATCATGCGCACAAAGACGCCCATCTCGCCCCAGCGCTTCCAGCGATTGTAGAGCGTCTTGTGCGGACCGTAGTCCTTTGGTGCATCCCGCCATCGCAGCCCGTTGCGGTTCACGAAAACGATGCCGCTCAGCACCCGCCGATCATCGACCCGCGGCTTGCCATGGCTCCTCGGAAAATACGGTCGCAGACGTGCCATCTGCTCATTCGTCAGCCAGTACAGTTCGCTCATTCCCGGTCTCCTCACGGAGCCTGAATCAGATCGCGACACTCACATCAATGGGTCCTGACCCTAGCGACGAGTCCCAACGAACTCGTTCTCGTCGACACCGTCGTGCACAGGTTGGAACGGCGCTGGGGGCAGTAAGCTGCCAAATCGCGGCAGCTAATTGGCTTCTTCGACGAAACGTCGAAAGAGTTTCGCCGGAGCAACCCTACCACCGAAGCGCGAAAGGATCTGTTGAATGCTGCGTGACCGACCGCGATCTTTGACAGGCGAAAGAACCGCGAGGCGTTATTCCAGCTTGGACATGAGGCGCCCCGCAGCCCCCTGTTCCGCTGCAAGGTTGCGATTATAGGCGAGCGCCATACGCGGCGACTTCCACCGCAGCGCATCCATGATTCCGGCGAGGTCCTCGCCGCTCGTAAACAGGTCCTGGTTGAGCCCCACCCGTGTCGAATGCGCGCTGATCCCCTTGAGCAGCAGGGCGAGATCATCCGTGGTCAGGTCGGCCAGCGCACCGGCGTCGAAGGCCCGCCGGATCATCGACCTATAGATCGGCCCGACCGACGCGGGATGGAGCGCCCCCTCCCCCACATCATACTCGACCCGCGCTGGCACAGCCCGCTTCGGCAGCGTCTTGCGGAGATCCCACGCCTCCCGTGCGGAGATGCTGTCGATCGACCGACCGCGCACCGCCGCCTTCGCCCTGTAGCGGCGCACATTCACGCGCCGAAACACCGCCCCCTTCTCGATGCCCGCCGCCTCCAACCACGCCGCGATTGCACGCACCGACCGGGGGCTGAGATAGGCCGTCGCCCCCTCGCCTTCCTGATCGCCCTTGCTGCGCGGAATGCGGAGCAGCCGCGCGTCGGGATCGATCGCCTCGATGATATGGTCAACCTCGATCGCCACCAGCTCCGAGGCGCGCAGCCCGGTGTCATAGCCAGCTGAGAGCAGCGCGCGATCGCGAAGACCCGGCAGATCTACTGCGCAGTGTTCGAGCAAGGCGCGCACATTGAGGCCCCGGGGTTCATCGCGCTCGACGTTGCGCACCGGCCCTTTAAACCGAAGCGGCCGCGCCTGCTTCTGCGCGGTGCCAAGACGCCGGCGGATCGCCGCCAAGCGCAGCTCGACCAATGACGCTGGCGTCGGATCCTTAAGGTCGAGCAGCAGGTGGATCTTGGCAATTGATGCCTTGTAGCGGCCGAGCGACGCGGGCTTGCTCCCCTTCTCGGCGCGCGCGTCGAGATAGTCGGCCACGGTTTCGGGGGTCGCGGGCAGCGATATGCGGTTTTGGCGACGGCACCAGAGGTCGAACGCCTCGAGGTCGGACTTGAGCGCGCGGATGCTGTGCGGCGAAGAAGCAGCCTGGTACGCGGCGATCAGCGGTTCGTTGACGACGATGCGCGCGACCGCGTGCATCCTCACCACCGCCCAGGAAAGGGGTAACTACACGAAAGTGCATTTTACGTACGCTAGGCGAGAACCTTTAGCGAACGGGAAGCCTCGTCAAGCCGCGAGGAGCGATGATGGCGTGCGCAACGGGCGAAGCTGGCCTGGATCGGGGCGGCTTTCGACATTCCAGCGATAGTCGCCGGTGAGCGAGATATGCTCCCATCCCAACGGTGCGATGTGACGCGTGATATCTTCCGGGATCGCCAGCGCCCCGACCGCCTGTTCGAGATAGCGGGTATTCCACAGGATGATGGCCGCGGCGAGCAGACTGAGGCCGGAGGCGCGATAGGTCTGGTTCTCGAACCGCCGGTCGCGCAGCTCGCCGAGCTGATTGAAAAAGAGCGCGCGGGCGAGCGCGTTGCGGGCCTCGCCCTTATTGAGCCCGGCCTGGGTGCGCCGGCGCAGGTCGAGATCGCGCAGCCAATCGAGCATGAAGATCGAGCGCTCGATCCGCCCGACCTCGCGCAAGGCCAGAGCCAGTCCGTTCTGGCGCGGGTAAGCGGACAATCTGCGCAGCATCGCCGAAGCAGTGGCGGTGCCGCTGCGGATCGAGGTGGTGAGACGAAGCAGTTCGTCCCAATGGGCGGCGACATGCCCGATGGCGACGGGATCGCCGGTCATGCCGGCCAGCAGCGGCCCGGCTTCCTGGCCCGGCAGCAGATGCATGCGCCGGTCCTTCAGGTCGCGCAGGCGCGGCGCGAAGCGGTAGCCGAAGAAGGGCATGAGGCCGAACACATGATCGGATGCGCCGCCGGTGTCGGTGTAATGCTCTTCGATCGACAGGCCGGTGGCATGGTATAGCAGCCCGTCGAGAACATAGGGAGCCTCGCCGGCGGTCGCCGCGATCACGCGGCTCGCGAACGGATCATATTGGTCCGTGACGTGGGTGTAGAAGCTGACGCCGGGTTCATTGCCGTTGCGCGCATTGATGTCGCCGATCGCGGCGCCGCGCCCGCCCGCATGGAAGAGCTGGCCGTCACTCGAAGAGGTGGTGCCGTCGCCCCACAGCGCGGACAAAGGCACGGTGCGGTGGACATCGATCAATCGTCCCAGGGCTTCGCCATAGGCGGCTTCGCTGATATGCCAGTCGTGAAGATGGGCGAGCTGGCGCAGGGTCGCCCCCTGACAGGTCTCGGCCATCCGTGTCAGCCCGAGATTGATGCCATCGGCCAGGATCACGGTCAGGAGCGCGTTGCGGTCATCCGCCACGCGACCGGAGCGGCGATGGGTGAAGCACTCGGAAAAGCCGGTCCAGCTATCGACCTCCAAAAGGAGATCGGTGATCTTCACGCGCGGCAGCCGATCATAGGCAACGCGACGCATCTTCTCTGCATCCGGCGGCGTGATCGCCTTGAGCGGGGATACGACAAGGCCATTGTCGTCAAGGCGCACCTGGGGCAGCTCTCCCTGCCGGGCGAGGATCGTCACCCGCTCGATCGCGGTGTCGAGGCTGGCGCGGCGACCGGCGACGAAGCTGTCGAAATCAGTATCGATCGCCAGCGGCAGCGGTCCTCGCGCGCGCATTGCATCGAAGGTTGCAGGCGGCAGGAGATAGCTGTCGAAGGCACGATAATGGCGGCTCGCCGCCACCCATATGTCGCCGGCGCGCAGCCGGTCGCGCAGTTGGGTCAGAACGCACAGCTCATAGGCGGCGCGGACGACCACGCCATCGCGCAGCACGAACGGCCGCCATGACGGCGGCACGAAGCGGAGCGGCGGGTTGTCGGGCAGGCGCCGTCGTCCGGTGCGATAAATGTCGGCGATCAGCCGAACCGCATCGAGCAAGCCTTGCACCGCACCGGCCCCGCGAAACTCGAAGGCGTTGAGGAACGGCCCGATCACGGAGCGCAGCGAGCGCTGCCGTTCGATCAGTTCGGCCGTGCGGTCGATCGTTTCCGGCGCGATCAGCAACTCGGCGTCCATGACCGCCGTTCCCAGCCTTTCCCAGTCGATCGAACTGATGGCGGCAAGAGAATCGACGCCTCGCGCCCGCGCGTCGAGCAAGGTCCGGCATGAGCCGGTGAGCAGGCGAAGCTGCGCCTGCAATGAGCGGATCGTACCGATCGCCTTGTCCTTGGTCCGATTCTCTGCCCGGCGCATCATGCTCCCCAGGAGCTTGTCCATCATCGTCAGCACCGCATCGGTCAGGCTTTCCTCAAGCCGGATACCGGCAGCGGCAAGGATCGCATGACGGCGCCGGTCGGGCAGTTCCGCCAGATGCTGCGGCGTGATGCGCGCCGCCTCGTCCGCGATCCGGTTGAATGCCGTCTGCGGGATAGTCGCGGCGCGCGAGCCCGCCAGGCCCAGCGCACGAACATAGTTGAGCCGTTCGATCAGTCGCAGGATATTGCGCGGTGCCGGCGACAGGGGCGGGTTGCGCAGCCATGAGAGCCAGGTTGCGCTTTTGTCGTCGCGCCGCGACAAGAGGGCGTCAAGGCGTGCGCGTTCGGGTTCACCGAGATCCCCGGCGAGTACGTCATGGACCAGATCTCCGGCCTGCTGCCGCGCCCGTCGCACGATCGCCTCAATCACCGTCACGGGCGGCAACAGCAATCGCCGGCGTCGCATCTCGTCGATGACGATGTCGGCAAGTCGCGTGGGCTGAGTGACAGTCTGCGCGATCGGCATGGCGAATGCGACCAGCGCGTGGAAATCCGCGCGACTGAAAACGAGATGACCGAAGCGCCGCGATAGGTCAGCGAGGTGCGTCCGACGCGTTTCGTCGCGGCGGGCATAGCAGCGCCATGACGCGGGCGACACATCCAACTGACTGGCCACGAACGCGAGGATCGTCATGGGCGGCGCTTCGCCGGCTTCCAGCACGCGCCCCGGGCAGCGCAGATACAGCATCAGCATCGCATAGCCGAGGCGGGTGGCGTCGCCACGCCGGGATGCGATCAGTTCGAGGTCGTCACGGGTCAAGGTGAAGTGACGCGCGATCTCGCGTTCATCGAGCGACGGATCATAATGGCCCGCAAGCATCTCGCGGGTTAGCAGGTGTCTTCTGGCCAAGGTCGAACCCCTCCATGTCGCTGTCCGTCAGACGTCCGTTGGACGGTCACTGGGAATGTGTCCGTCAACTCTGGACCTTTGATGGCGATTCGGACAAGATCACATGATGATGGGAAAACGGACACTATTGAGCAGCCCATGGCGCTGATCGGCTATGCGCGGGTCTCTACCCCCGACCAGAAGCTTTCGCTCCAGCACGATGCACTGGAGCGAGCGGGATGCGAACGGTTCTTCGACGATCAGGCGTCGGGCGCCAGGACCGACAGGCCCGGTCTTGCTGCAGCGCTGGCTTATCTGCGCTCCGGCGACACGCTGGTGGTGTGGAAGCTTGATCGGCTCGGCCGCTCGATGAGCCACCTTATAGACAAGATCGGCGAACTGGCGGCGCGCGACATCGGATTCCGCTCGCTCACCGAGAATATCGACACCACCACGCCGGGGGGAATGCTGGTGTTCAACATCTTCGGCTCCCTCGCGCAGTTCGAACGCGACCTGATCCGCGAGCGCACCCAAGCCGGTCTACGTGCCGCACGCGAGCGCGGCAGCAAGGGCGGTCGCCGGCCCGTCGTCACACCCGACAAGCTACGTAAAGCTCGGGCACATATTGCGGGGGGCCTCACCGTCCGTGAGGCCGCGGCTCGCTTGAAAATCGGCAAAACCGCCCTCTACAAGGCCCTCGAGCAGACCGTCACTACCGTCGAGACGTGATGTTCCCGGCCCGTTCTCCCTTGGCGTACGCAAAACGCACTTTCGTGTAGTGACCCCCAATCGCGCGGGCGACTTGCAGGAAGACGGTCACAACCGTTGGGTAAGCCGGGGGCGTTCCCTGATGCGAAATGAACAGCGCGTCGCTCTGGGTCGTCTCCGTCATGCGCTCCACCAAATAGCGGTCCAGGGCCTGCCTGGTCGTCGGATGAAGCGGCAACAACCTGCTCTTCTTGAACTTGGTCTGGGAGATGATCAGCCCGTCATCAGTCACATCCGCAAGGCGAAAGGAAATCGCCTCCGAAACGCGCATGCCGGTTGCCGCGATCAATCCGAACATGGTGCTGTACGTGCGTGGCCTGATCGATCCAATCGGCCCGAGCGATAATGCGCCATCGATCAGTCGTCGGATATCGGCCTGGTGATAGATAAAGGGAGCGCGCCGCCTGTGCGCCGCCCGCCCGAAAAGATCAGCGGATGGCACGTCGTTGAGCGGATCTTCCGCATGCAGCGCGATCGCGAAGCGACGCACCGCCAACAGGCGGTTCCGGCGCTGCTCCGGAGAAGGCGCAAGGAGTGCCCACTCTCGTACGCGCGCCTTCATGACATGGCGGTCGCCTCGTTCCTCAGCGTAGGCGACGAAGTTGCGAAGGAGGATGCCCGGGGTTCGGAACTTGAAGCCAAGCGCCTGTTGGAGTGCCGTGTGGTCGGCGAGGAGCTTGCTCAGCATGCCAACTCTCCCGGCCAAGGCTGAGCGATCCGCTCAAGCATGGCTATATCCACCTTCGCGTAGTGCGCGGTCATATCGAGCGAGCGGTGCCGCAGGACCGTGCCCACCGCTTCGAGCGTAGCGCCGGATCTCAGCATGGCGGTTGCAGCGGAATGACGAAGTAGGCTCGCCCCCGTCGACGGGGCATCCGTAATCCCCGCCCGCTTCAAGGCATGGGCGACAATAGTCGAGATAGAGCTCGATATCGCGAACGGCTTGTATGGGGCAATCATCGTGAGGAAAACAGTCTCCTCTCCGACGCGAGGCCGCTCCTGCTCGATATAGGCCAGGACGGCGTCGCCGACGTCCTGCGGAAGCGGCAGACGCACTTGCCGCCGGGCCTTGCCGCTCACATGCAGCATGCCGGCCGTCCAATCGAGATCCTGAAGCTTCAGCGTGGCGACGTCGCCAGCCCGAAGCCCCAGGCGCGCCAGAAGAAGCAGGATCGCCCGGTCGCGGAGCCGACCGTTGGAGAGCTGATCGCACGAAGCGACGACACGTTCGACATCGTTCGCCGACAGGTATCGCGGCAATGACGAAAGCCGCCATTGCACAACGGCCGAGATGGCATGATCGAGGTTGGGCCGGCAGAGGCCTGCGGTGGCCAGGAAGCGCAAATAGCTACGCAGCGCACTGGTTATCGTTCTGAGGTCCGCGGGACCCGTTCGCTCCCGCCACTCCCGCACCACGCCGCGGATCAGAGCCGCGTTATAATCGTGGGTCGCCCCACCGAGCGCCGGCAGCAGCTTGGTCAGGAGTCGGCGATGACGAGCAATCGTCCGCTCTGATAGCCCGCGGTGAACGCGCAACCATCGCTGATAGTCGTCAAGCAAGGGATGGGCCGGAGCCGAGGGCAGCGAGACGGGTGCTGGCGCAACACCAATATCCTGCAGAAAGGTATAGAAGCGCTTGGCGCGCCGGAAATACTTGGTCGAGATGCACGGCCATCGCCGCCCACCGGAACACTCGCAACGATGGTCGGCGAAACGCCGAAGCGAACCGGCATCGACCATCTGGATCGGCGTCGATGTGCTGTTGACCCAGGCAGCGAAGTGCCGGGCTGCATCGGTGTAGCCTGAGATGGTCAACCGTGAATAGTGGCGGCCGGCCAGTTCCGCACCGAACCGGTCGATCCACGGTGCCAGCGGACCGGGATCAAGAAACCAGCGACAATGATCTTCCTCGCGCATTTTTACTCTCCTTGTCATGTTCGACATCACAAGGGATCATAGTTATGCGGTGATCGGTGACGACCTAGCCGGACCTAACCGACGAGAAAGGTAGCCGAATCTTGGCCGAGAACTCGCCGACTCTGCATAATCATGGTCGGCGCATAGTTCCTCTTATGTGGTGCTCCACATAAGCGCAAGGGGATGCAGGGGCTGGCATTGCTGGTGCAGCAACATCTGAAGCGGGATCCGCATGCGGGCGATCTTTACGTTTTTCGCGGGCGTGCCGGCGGACTGATCAAGATCATCTGGCACGACGGGATCGGCATGTCGCTTTACGCCAAGCGGCTGGAGCGCGGGCGGTTCAGCTGGCCGTCGACCGATGGTGGTGCGATCGCCCTCACGCCAGCACAATTGGGCTACATGCTGGAGGGGATCGACTGGCGTAACCCTCAAGTCAGCTGGCGTCCGGCGAGCGCCGGATAGGCGAGGATTTTCTTCGCCGGAGCTGCATTTTTCGCTTCATGATAGCGGTTTTCTATGATTCCATCGTGGCCATGGAAGCTACCATTTCGCGCATTCCGGACGATATCGAAGCCCTCAAGGCGGCGCTCGCGGCCGTGACCGCACGGGCCGATCAGGCCGAGGCGGAACTGGCTGGCGCAAGGGCCAGGGCTTCGGATGACCAAGCCCTGATTGCGCATCTCAAACTCCAGATCGCGAAGTTGCAGCGCGAACGGTTCGGGCCGCACGCCGAGCGGACCCGGCGGATTCTCGACCAGCTTGAGTTGCAGCTCGAAGAGCTGGAAGCGGCCGCCAGCGAAGACGAACTCGCCGCCGAGATTGCGACCAAGGCGACCAGCGTCGCCGCATTCGAGCGCAAGCGTCCGGCACGCAAGCCGTTTCCCGAGCATCTGCCGCGTGAGCGCGTCGTTCTTCCCGCGCCCTGCTCGTGCCCGGCCTGCGGCGGCACCCGGCTATCAAAGCTCGGCGAGGACGTCACCGAGACGCTGGAGGTGATCCCGCGCCAGTGGAAGGTCGTCCAGACCGTGCGCGAGAAGTTCTCGTGCCGGGATTGCGAGCAGATCACACAGCCGCCGGCACCGTTCCATGTCGTGCCGCGCGGCTGGGCCGGTCCCAGCTTCCTCGCGATGCTGCTGTTCGAGAAGTATGGACAGCACCAGCCCCTCAACCGCCAGGCCGAGCGTTTCGCCCGCGAAGGCGTGCCCTTGAGCCTGTCGACGCTGGCCGATCAGGTCGGCGCGGCGTCAGCAGCGCTCATGCCGCTGTACCGGCGGATCGAGGCCCACCTTCTGGCGGCCGAGCGATTGCACGGCGACGATACCACCGTGCCGGTACTCGCCAAGGGCAAGACCGATACCGGCCGATTGTGGGTTTACGTCCGGGACGACGCCCCATTCGGTGGGCCGGCGCCGCCTGCCGCGCTGTTCCATTATTCGCGCGACCGGCGGGGCGAACACCCCCAGGCACATCTCGCGACATGGTCCGGCATCCTGCAGGCCGACGCCTATAGCGGCTATGGCGAGCTATATCTCGCCGGTCGCCAGCCCAGACCGGTTCTCGAAGCTGGCTGCTTCGCCCACGCGCGTCGTAAATTCTTCGAACTGGCGGATGTCGAGGGCGCGGCACGCAAGAAGAGCCGGGGCGAGCGGACCGGCCAGATCTACCCGATAGCGCTCGAAGCGGTGCAGCGGCTCGATGCTCTGTTCGACATCGAGCGGGCGATCAATGGCAAGAGCGCCGACCAGCGTCTCGCCGCCCGCCAACAGCATAGGGCTACGCTGATGGACGATCTCCACGCCTGGCTAACCGAGCAAAGGGACAAACTCTCCCGCAACCATGACCTTGCCAAGGCCATCAACTACATGCTCCGCCGCTGGGATGTCTTCACCCGCTTCCTCGGTGATGGGCGGGTCTGCATCACCAACAACGCTGCCGAGCGCGCCCTGCGCGGCGTGTGTCTGGGCCGCAAGTCGTGGCTGTTTTGCGGTTCGGATCGCGGCGGCCAGCGTGCCGCCATCATGTACAGCCTGATCGGCACCGCAAAGCTCAACAATGTCGATCCGCAGGCATGGCTCGCCGATATCCTCGCACGCATCGCAGACCATCCCGCCAACCGCCTCGATGACCTCCTGCCATGGAACTGGTCGAAGTCGGGAACCGCGCTCGCTGCTTGAAAACCTTCATCCCGCGGCCTTCCGCAGATGCTTACCCTCATCCTGGAACCAAATCTATATGGGCTTGCGCTTCGGGAGGGTTGCCCTGACCTTTGCCAGCTCGGCTGCCGTCACGCTGTGGAACACCGTCTATCTCGGCCGCGCCGTTCAGCATCTGCGCGCCAGCGGTGTCGAGGTGCCGGACGAACTACTCGCCCATGTAGCCCCGCTGGGCTGGGAGCACATCGGCCTCACCGGCGACTATCTGTGGAGCGAGATGGACAAACCCCGCGAACGGTTCAGGCCGCTCCGTCTTCACCAGACCGGCCGCGACGCTTAGCGTACGTTTCCGAACATCCTCTCACCCGCCCCCGGCATGGGGTAGCCAGGCCGAGGATCGCGGAGGCGACGGCGCAGCGCGTAAAGCGGGATAAGGACCCCCCCGGAGCCGGGGAGCGCCGCCGATCGCATTGCATCGCGCATGGGGAGTAAGGGCGGCGGGTCGGATCACGACCAGGCCGAGCGCGATCGGAAGCGGGATCGCTCGAAGGAACGGGACAGGGGCCGCGAACGGTAATGGCGTCAGGGTTGACAAACGTACATACAGACGCCATTC
This sequence comes from Sphingobium sp. SCG-1, assembly GCF_002953135.1. Classification (NCBI taxonomy): domain Bacteria; kingdom Pseudomonadati; phylum Pseudomonadota; class Alphaproteobacteria; order Sphingomonadales; family Sphingobiaceae; genus Sphingobium; species Sphingobium sp. SCG-1. The sequence goes on along the minus strand of NZ_CP026373.1, from coordinate 136,516 downwards.
TTCATCATGGATAGCAAAACTGTCGCTGGCTTCGATTGGGACGAAGGCAACCAGGCCAAATGCCAGAAGCATGGTGTCACGTTGGCGGAAATCGAAAGCGTGTTCGCCGGTACGCCGTCCATAGGGCCAGATGCCGCGCATTCTACGGTGGAGACGCGCTTTCTGGCGATCGGCCGCGCCAGCAGCGGACGACATGTGTTTCTGGCCTTTACCTGGCGCGAGCGGAACGGGGCCAGATACATCCGCCCGATCAGCGCCCGTTACATGCACGCCAAGGAGGTGCAGCACTATGAGCAAGGATAAACCCCTTCCGCTGTTGTCCAGCGATGAGGAAGCCGAGGATTTCGTGGATTCGGCCGATCTTACCGGCTATGATCTTTCTGCGCTCACGCCCACGCGGTTTGAGTTCGGCAGCAAGGACGCGCGGGTCAATATGCGGCTGCCCGCGCAATTGCTGGAACAGGTCAAGGCGACAGCGGCCAGCAAGGGCATGCCGTATCAGCGGTTCATTCGCCAAGCTCTGGAGCAGGCGCTGCACCGTTAAGGCGATCGAACATCATGGATGACAGCGACGATCCGGTGATGGCGCTGCTGGCGACCCAGCGGGCAGTGCTGGCGGCGGTGGAGAATCTGGCAGGCCAGGTCGAGGCGATTCAGTGCAAGGTGGACGCCATGGGCGAGACGCTAGCCCAGCTTGTCGCCGGCAGTGCCGGCGCTTCGGGTGTCGGCGTCGGTCGCGCACTGGCCTTGGGCGACAGGTTCAGGCAGGCCACCGACAAGGAAGCGGCGGCCGACCCGGAGCTACGCTCGGCGCAGGGAAATTATGTGGTGGCCCAGGCGATTGCCAGCAAGTTGCATAAGGGCGATTCTGAAGGCGTAGCGCGCGAGAATGCGCGGGTACGGGAGTGGATCGCGGATCAGCTCGACCAGGGCCGGGTGTTCGAGCCGGGTAAAGTGCGGAGCAGTGAGAAGGGCGTAGCGGCGGTGGTGGAGCCGATCCATGAAGAGATGTTTCCGAGGCGCATCAGGGCACCGCAGTCAGAGCGGGAGCGGTAGTTCTCGGCTCGTAGAGTGTGAGGATGATCGACGGCATTATCGCGAACATGGCATCCTCGTCGGCCGAGAGGATTATGTCTTCAATGGCGAGGTTTTCGCGGATTCAGCCATGTCCTCGCGCCATAGCGCCACCTCGTCCGGCGTGCCGCGCAGATAGTCAATCGCCCGCACCCGGGTGCGCAGCGTCCACGTCGATCGGCACCATCAGGCCGCTCCCGCGATCCTGATTTCCAGTGTCAGACCGGATGCCGTAGCAAGGTTCACCAGCGCATCGAGGGAGAATTTGCCGAGCTTTCCACGCAGCAGCTCGTTGAGCCGAGAGCGCGTGATGCCAGGGCGGGCCGCTGCTGCTCCCTGCCGCATGTCCCAGGTGCGGATACGGCTTTTCAGGGCCGATAGCAGTTCGGAGCGCGCCTTCATGTTTGCGGCCTCTGCCGGGGTGTCGGCCAGTGCGTCAAGGACGCTATCGAAAGTCTGGACTTCCATCACCTATTCCTTCCTCCATGCCTTATACCCATTTGTATTGTCGTTCAGACGATCGCCTAGAATCTTCACCGGGACAATCCCGTCATGGCAGAGCAGGAGCAGGAAATGATGGGGCGTGGGAGTGGATAGCGATCAACTCGACCAGGGCGACGGTTCGACCAAGCGCCATTATTGAGCCGGCTCATGAAAAGATGTTCGGTGAGCGCATCAGGGTTGTACGTTAGACAAGCCGAGAGCGGGAAGCAAACGGAATGGATGTATGTTCAACTACATGACAGCAATGTTGTCCTTCATCTGGAAGGCGTATCGGGTCCAATTAGAAATTGCCATGCAAGGATGACTGACATCAATTTCCATTTTCTCGATAAATTTAAATAATTCCGTCTCTTCTAATGTTAATCTCACCAGGAATAGATCGACGACATCAATTGCTGATTTGCGGTAACTTGACCAGTTTATTGTATCAGAGGACGGCCATTTTTGCATATGATCGATGTATGCGTCGAACCGGCGCCGCAAATCTTTTTTCGATCTATCAAAATACCGATTGACCTCAGGTCGTTCATCTAGCTCCAATTTTGTGTAGATGTAACGTTCTTTTGTCGCGAGAAGCTGCATCAGGGCGCTGGCGAAAGCCCAACGCGCGGACGCAAGTTGCTGGACGTCAGGCCGAACGTCCTGGCCAAGCAGGCCCTTGAGACGGGTAGCTTTGGTACGAACGTCGTCGTGATTAAACGCCAATTTCATATTCATGATCATCGCCCGGCGCTAAATTAATTAGCTACAGAGCTCACCATAGAGCTTCCCGGTATAAAATTGATTAATCCGGTCTCCAAATGTCGCGGCGTCCAATGCAGAAATCACAAGTTTTGCATCAGATCGAAACCCTAAGAAAACCAGTCCCTTTCCTGATGCAAAAATCTGATGCACGATTCCGGCCATGATCTACGGCTATGCGCGCGTCTCAACCACCGGCCAGGACTTGGCCCAACAGCTCGCCCAGCTTACCGCTGCCGGGTGCGTGAAAATCTACCGCGAGAAGATCAGCGGCGCGACGGTCGAGCGGCCCCAGCTTAAGCGCGCGATCGGCGCGCTGGACGATGGCGACGTTCTGATGGTGACGGCGACCGACCGCCTTGCCCGCAATACCCGCGATCTATTGAAGATCCTCCATGCGGTGAAGGAGGCCGGGGCTGGCTTCCGTTCGCTGGCCGAGCCGATGGTGGATACGACATCGCAATTTGCCGAGGTGATAATCGCGGTACTGGGGATCGCGGCGAGCTGGGAGCGAGAGCGGATCACCGAGCGCACAGCCGCAGGTCGTATCCAGGCTAGAGCGCGTGGCGTAAAATTTGGACGTAAGACGGCCCTCACCCCACATCAGCAGGCAGAGGCGTTGGATAGGCTGGCTGCCGGTGACAGGCAGCGCACCGTCGCCGCGCCGTTTGATGTCAGCCAGGCAACCATATCGCGGCTCGTCGCGCGGTAGCGTCCTCTTTACTATTCTGGCGAATTAGAGCTTTATGGTCACATGCAAACATGTGAACATGAAGGGGGGGCCACATGCCAACAATCGCTATAATCAGCCAGAAGGGTGGCGCAGGGAAAACCACCCTCGCCCTTCACCTGGCAGCCGCCGCAGAGGATGTGGGCCATACCGCCCTAGTGATTGACCTCGATCCGCAGGCGACGGCCAGTCAATGGGCAGCGTGGCGAAAAGATGCCCCGCCCGTGGTGATCGACAGCGCGCCCCCTCGCCTTGCCGCCAAGATCGAGCAGGCTACAGCCCAGGGCGCGGACTTTATCGTGATCGATACCCCGCCCCATGCCGACAGCGCCGCCAGTGCCGCCGTTGAAACCGCCGACTTGGTTCTAATCCCATGCCGACCGAGCGCCTTCGATCTTGCTGCCGTGCAAACAACGGCCAGCCTGGTGAAGATGCGCGGCAAGCCCGCCTTTGTGATCTTCACCGCCGGCAGCCCAACCGCCCCGCGCATGTATGATGAAGCCGCCCAGGTAGTGCAGGGCTACGGCCTTGAAACCTGCCCCTATATCATTGCCGACCGAGCCGCGTTTCGTCACGCAGCCGCTGAGGGCAAGACCGCCATGGAGATCGAACCCAATGGCAAAGCCGCTGAGGAAGTGCGTGAACTTTCCAAGTGGGCATGTCAGCATGTAAACATGCAAGCATCTAAGAAACGGAGGAACGCCGCATGAGCCGCAAAGGATCACTGCTCGCGCTTCGAGACCGCGAACCCGCACCAACACCCGAAGCGCCAGGCAAGGCGGCGACCATTCCGGCGGCAGCCAACAGCACCAGCACAACCAGCAGCCCGACCGCGCCGAGCCGTCAGGGCAAGATGGGCATGACGGGCTATTTCAGCCCCGAAATGTCGTTCGCCATGCACATGACCGCTCGCAAGAACGGCATGAGCCTACAGGACGCAATGGGCGACGCGTTTAACGACTGGCTCCGCAAGATGGGGGAAAGTCCTTAGGCAAGTAAGCATGTTCACATGCAAACATTGTAGTAGCTATAGAGACCACAGCGGGCGATGAAGCTATCTTCCGACCAGAAGAAAGCGAAAACACGGAGCGCGCCTTGAAAAAGACCTACCACGGAAGCTGTCACTGCAAGGCAGTCACTTTCGAGGCCGACATCGACCTCGCCAACGGCACAGGCAAGTGCAACTGCACTTTTTGCTGGAAGCAAAGGATGTGGAAGACCGCTCCGATGGAGCTTAGCGATTTCCGACTTCTGACTGGCTCCGATGCTCTTGGGGACTACGGAAGGTCAGGTGACTGGGGCGAGCAGCACCATCGCTTCTGCAAGCGATGTGGTATTGCCACACACAACGATGGCAATATGCCAACGCTAGGCGGTCATTTCGTTATGGTGCACGTAGCTGCACTCGATGACCTTTCGCCCCAAGATCTGCTGGCCGCGCCTATCCGTTGCGCCGATGGTCTTAATGATGCTTGGCAAAATGAACCCGATGAGGTGCGGCACTTGTAGGCCCGCTTTCAGGTATTGCGCGCCAAAAGCAGCCTGTCAGCCAGTCGCGTTGGACACTCAGAGTTAAATGTTTGCATGTGAACATGACGGCTTACCGGGATAAGTAGCGGATCAGCGCATTGGCTTGCGTTCATGCCGTTTCTTGCAAAAGCCGATGAAGGCACCGGCGGGGCTTTTGAGTTCGGGCTTGCCCATGTCGTGCCACCACGACACCCATTCGTCGTAAAGCGCGTAAACGTCATATCCCGGCGCGGCGGTTTTGGCGTCGTGCATGGTTTCAGGGTCGATGTAGGGCGAATCGTTGGCGATGCTGACAGGATCGGGCTTTGCCTTGAGGCCGGAGCGATTGCGAAACAGAATGACGTCATCGGCCATCGTGACGGCACAGTCCGGGAAATGGCCGTGGGCGGCGTCATGCTCGCAGACCTTCTTGACCAACGCCCGGAAAACCCGGAGCGGGCTGTTGGAGCCGCATTTCTTCTGTAGAAGCTCCAGTCCGATCTTCCATTCGTCCTTCATTCCGCAATGCTTGCGGGCCAGCTCATACATGCGCCGCTCGAACGGCTTGCGGAGCCGAAAATAGTCCCGGTGGAGAGTGAGGACGTTTTTGCTGATGACGGAGCAGTAAACCCATTCCGACAGGGTGATTTCGAGATCGAGCATCCGGCCATCGAAGGCCTTGCGGGTGATCTTGGCTTCCTCGAATCAAGCCGAAAATCCGCGTTTCCTCAACGCCACAGGTCTGAATGTTGGTCCGCACGGTGGTTCCACGCAGGCGGGTGAGAGCGTCGGCCATCAGCCGGTAGAGGTCATCGCAACGGATGTGTTCTGAATTGCGTTAGGTGAGAACGGGTACGGACGCGCCTTCAAGCGGTTCGCCGCACGCCAGCTAGGGCCATTTCCCGGTAGATGGTGGCGCGGCCGAGGCCGAGTTGCCGCGCGGCTTCGGTGGGCGACACCCCGGCTTCGACGAGCTTGAGCGCCGCGCTCGCCTTTTCCGGGCCGAGCGGACGGCGTCCTGGCAACTTGCCCTTGGCGCGCGCGGCGGCGATGCCGTCCTTCGTGCGTTCGGCGATCAAACGTCGCTCGAAATGCGCGATCGAGCCGAACACATGAAAAATCAGTTCGCCAGCGGCGGACGAAGTGTCGATTTCCTTGAGAAGCGGTTCGACAGCTTTGAAGTCTTGATCCAAATGGCCTAGAGGCGAGCCACGATATCCAGATATGAAACCGGCCGTGTTACGATTCAAAGCTGCATCACGTTTCGCCTGTTCGATCGGCAGCCGGACAAGGGCCTGATTACCGGAAAGATAAACCGAGCCTTCAGGCACGGCATATTTCGCACCGACGTCGGTCTTATGACCAGCCATGTGGTGTTCCCTCCACGTTTTGCCTGCGAGGCATTTGTCCGACGCACCGGCCCTTTCGCGCCCATCGCGACCGTCGGTCGCGATGGGCGCGTGCCACGGCGCCGTGTTCGAGTGTCTAAAAACGACCTTCCTGGCCAATCACGCTTCCAAAGGAGTTTCAAACGGCTTGGGAGGCGGCGCTACGGCTAGCGCCGCCCTTCACATCGCTTCTGCCGCCTCTGCGGACCTGGCAAGATCCAGGGCGACGTCCACGATCATATCCTCTTGACCCCCCACCATTTTCCGGCGGCCAAGTTCGACCAGAATCGCGCGCGTATCGAGGCCATGTTCAGCAGCAGCCTTTTCGGCATGGCGTAAAAAGCTCGAGTACACTCCGGCATACCCAAGTGTTAGAGTCTCGCGGTCGACACGCACTGGTCGATCCTGCAGGGGCCGAACGAGATTCTCCGCAGCGTCCATCAGAGCGAACAGGTCAGTTCCGTGATTCCAGCCCAATCGGTCTGCTGCAGCGATGAATACCTCAAGCGGCGCGTTTCCAGCCCCCGCTCCCATACCAGCAAGGGAAGCGTCGATACGCACTGCGCCATTCTCGACTGCTGAGATCGAGTTAGCAACACCGAGGCTGAGGTTGTGATGGGCATGAATACCGCGCTGAGTTTCCGGCTTGAGAACCCGATCATAGGCCTGTAGTCGTTCCGCCACGTCGCGCATGGACATCGCGCCACCGCTGTCGGTGACATAGACGCAATGGGCGCCGTAGGATTCCATCAGCGCTGCCTGCTTAGCGAGGGCTTCGGGCTCACTCATATGGCTCATCATCAAAAAGCCCGAGACGTCCATCCCCAGGCTGCGGGCATATTCGATGTGCTGACGTGAGACATCGGCTTCTGTGCAGTGGGTCGCAATACGCACCGAGCGCACGCCCAAGGAATACGCTTGCTTCAAATCATGAACCGTGCCGATGCCTGGCAGAAGTAGGGTGGTGAGAATGCTATGCTCAAGGACTTCGGCGACCGCTTCGATCCAATCCCAGTCAGTATGCGCGCCAAAGCCGTAATTGAACGAGGATCCCGAAAGACCATCGCCATGCGCAACCTCAATCGCATCGACCTTGGCGGTATCAAGCACCTTGGCAATCGCGCGAACATGATCCAGTCCGTATTGATGACGGATCGCATGCATGCCATCACGCAGGGTAACGTCCTGGATGTACAGCTTGCCTTCGGGGATGCAGGCCGTCGAAAGAGTATCGGTCATGCTGCTTCTTTCTGATAATGGCGGTTGGCGATACGCTCAGCGGTCCTGAAAGCCGCCGACGTCATAATATCGAGATTTCCTGCGTAGGCTGGCAAATAATGTGCCGCGCCTTCGACCTCCAGGAAGATAGATACTTTTGTACCGGTGAACTCGCCACCCATTTCCGGAATCTTGACCGGGGCATTGTTTCCGATACTTTCGAATTGTACGTCCTGTTTGAGTCGATAACCGGGTACATAGGACTGCACCTCCTTCACCATTTGCAGCACGTACTCTTCGATGGCGTCGGTGTCAGCTTCTGGACCAACCAAGCAGTACACGGTGTCACGCATAATGAGGGGCGGTGCGGCGGGATTCAGGACAATGATGGCCTTACCGCGCTTGGCACCGCCCACGCGTTCGATCGCCTGGCTAGTTGTCTCGGTAAATTCGTCAATATTCGCACGAGTTCCGGGACCCGCAGACTTGGAAGCAATTGACGCGACGATCTCACCATAGATGACAGGCGAGACGCGATTGACTGCAGCAACCATTGGAATCGTTGCCTGACCGCCACAGGTGACCATATTGACATTGATCTCGTCAAGATTGTCCATACCGTTAACGGCCGGGATCGTAAATGGGCCAATAGCGGCCGGGGTCAGATCGATGATCGTCTTGCCAAGTCCTCTGAGGATTCGATCGTGTTTCTCGTGCGCACCCGCCGAAGTCGCATCAAACACGATCTTGATATCGTCGAACCCAGGCATGGCCAGCAACCCTTCAATGCCCGATGACGTGATCGGCACGCCTAGTCGCTCGGCACGCTTAAGGCCATCAGACTCAGGATCCACGCCGACAAAGCATCCCATCTCTAGAATCTCGGACATCCGCATGATTTTAATCATGAGATCTGTACCGATATTGCCTGAGCCGATAATCGCTACCTTCGTTTTTGCCATCTGGCGTCTCCTTGTATGGTTATGAACGGCCAGGCACCGCTGATATTTCTAAACTTGATGCTTCATCGGGACCATGTCGCGACCCTGCCCACGAATGGCTTTGCCGACGCCTGCTTTGACGTAGTTCTGATTATGCGGTCGATACCTGACAGGATCGCCAGCGCATTTCGCAATGCCTTGGCCGTTCGCAATTATTTGCTCGCATCCGTGGCGCTCGCGCGACGAAAAACAAGCGACTCCGATTTACCTCACCAAACAGGAGGGTATTCAACATCGTCTCCCTTCACGCCGGCTCTTGGGCGGTGCTCCCGCACTGTATACTCGGGCGTTGCAGGGCACAAACTCCGGCGCTAGATATGGCCCATATGATGGAACGGTTCAGGCGGTCGGAAGAACGAAACGGCGTCGAAGCCCTGGCAAAGGGTTTGGATCTATTTCGGCTGATCGCAGACGACGGTGGTCAATCACGAATTTCCGAACTTGCGAGATATCTTGCCATCCCTCGGACAACATTGCATCGACTGCTCGGTGAACTCGCACGGCAAGGAATGATCACCCGCGTCGGCCATGGTCGGTATTCACTCGGCATTACGTTGGCAGAACTGGAAGCCACAGGACAGTTCAACGAGCATCTCATCTCAATAGCACGCTCGCCACTTCAACGCTTGGCGGATGCACATGGCGGCTCGGCGCACCTCGGCGTTCTCCAGAACGCAATGGTGACATATCTGGTCAAGACGAGCCACGTAATGGAGGGCCCTGACTTCACTAAAGAAGGCCGTCAGTTGGAGGCTTATTGCTCCGGGATCGGAAAGGTTCTCCTTGCAAATCGCCCCGCAGACTACATTGAGGCTTATCTAGCAGATGGTCCTTTTGTGCCCTTCACCCAGCACACCATAACATCGCCAAACGATCTGGAAAAATGCCTAGTCGCAGTGAGGCATCAAGGCTGGGCGTCAGATGATGAAGAGGCGGCAGATCACTTGCATTGTCTCGCCGTTCCGCTCGGCCGACCTGGCCGCAAGCCTGTAGCTGCCATATCCTTTTCCCGTTACGGGATCGTTTCAATGGGTAAGGATAGCAATATAATTTCAGCACTGAGAAGATGCGCAGAGGAAATTGCAACACTTCTTTGAACTCTTTCCCCCAAACCTCGATCAGAGAGTATCCTCTGCCGGAGTTGGGCTGTGATCTACCGCAACTCGGAACCGGATTCGAAATAGGCGCAATAGAAGCTTTGGACAACCGCGATCCTACTTTTACTCAATGGCAAAATAATCCATTCGTCGGTCCTCGGCCAGAAATAGGTCGACGATCTGCGTGAAACGGTTCGCATGCTCAATCTGGGTCCAATGACCGCAACGGCCAAACACATGGAGTTGTGAATCACAGATCAGTTCGTTTAAGCGGAGTGACGTCGCCAAGGGGATAACACGATCATCCCGGCCATGCAGAATGAGCGTCGAGTGTTTGAGCATGCGAATATCCTCGTCAGCACTCGCAAGAGCATCGACCCAGCGCTGCCGTGGTGCTGGAAACATGGCAGCAAAGGCATCCTGCACACCCGTTTGCATGCTCGCGCGATAGCGAAGCTCGGCCAAGTCATCATTGACGAGCCCCTCGTTAAACGCGAAGAAGTCCATGATGCGACGCATGTTATGGATGGAGGGCTCATAGCCCCATACGGCGTCCAACCCTTCAGTTATCTCGAAGGGGACACCGACGGATCCCATCAAAACCAATCGATTAACGCGTTCGGGATGACGGATCGCGAGCGCCAACGCCAGCGCCCCACCGAACGAATTGCCAATTATATCCGCGCTGGCAATCTCCAGGGTGTCGAGAAGACCTACAATATGAGTGAGCCAGGTTTCGAGATTATAAGTGATACTTGATGGACGATCGGTATATCCGAAGCCGACCATGTCTGGTGCTATGACGCGGCGTCCCTTTGCTAATTCGGGTATAACGAGGCGCCAATTCGCCCAAGCGGTAACGCCCGGGCCCGACCCGTGAATGAGGACGACCGGACTCCCGGCGCCAACGTCATGAACGTTTGTGCGTAGGCCATTGACCACGACGTTCTTACCGACTTCAGGGTTAAGCTTGTTCAACCTGAAATTCCCTTTTTCCACCCCTGCGAGCCATGTCGCCCCAAGAAGCTTAGATCGCACCGAACCGGATCGGTGCGTTTCCGCCACCGTCGCACGTCCGGTTTGGCGCCGACGGCTCGGCGCTCGCTTCGCACGTTAACCGCTGGAGTGAGCGGTTATCGATCACGCAGTAATCCATAACCGCTCTATTTTTGTTCCGCAGTCATTTTCGAACTACCCTGTCATCACGGTTGTGCTGCGTCTTCCTAGAAGCTCAGTCTGTAGCCAATCGAAAGGTTGTTCTGGGAATGTGTCACGCTGAGCGGCTGTGAGGTATTGGGTAGGCCATCGTTCGATACCCTTTCCTTAAAGGCATGTGAATATGCGAAGTCGATGGCTTGGCGCTTGCCAAGTTTGTAAGTCATGCCGGCCGACGCATGATATTTCGGGATGCCGGGAACAACCGCCAGAAGCGTGGCGCCCGGCGTTGCTTGAGAGGCAAATCTCGCGCCTGCGCGGAACGTCATAGGACCCATTTCATAGGCCCCGCCAATTGCCACAATGTCCTGGTTCCTGTAGTTCTGCGGGAGGAGCACGTTGATGTCTCCCCCGGCGTCGGCTTCGAATCCGACATTGATATTCTTCATGGCATCTTTCCAGAACACTCGTTGATACTCAGCAGTGATCAAGAGCTGAGCGCCAAATCTCTGAGTGACACCTACGGAAAGCCGCGCAGGCATCTGAAAGTCGCGGACACGGATCCTGCCGGTGAGCGGGATTTGCCCGGCGATAGTCGACACTGCCGTAAGTGTCGCAGGACCTTTCAGATCTGCGACATCGGTTTTGAAATTATATGCGCCGCCGATCGTTGTGGAGGGCGTCAGCTTGTAGGTGAAGCCAACACGTCCTCCGAGGCCCCAGCCGTCTACGCCGTTAAGTAGGTGATTATTCCGGGTTAAGCCAAAGTGGGCGGCGTCGAGACCGGGAATCCCACCAAGCACCGGTACGAGGCTACCACTGACTCTTCCGCTGCCGATAAGCGATCCCACCTGATCGGCCTGGAGTTGTAGGCCAAGGTTCAGCCCGATCCACACCGCATCGATCGAACCACCGATCGTCAGCCGGTCGGTTACTTTGACGCTCACCGCGGCAGGAATATCCAAGGCCAGCATGCGGCTTGAGTTGTCCAGACCCGTCGGCGCACCCGAAAGTCCGTTAGAAAGAAAGCTGCTCTTCCCATATTCGGTCCCAAGACCACCAAGCGCAAACGCGCCGATCCCGAAGGTAAATTTGCCCGAGCGCCTGATATACGCTAGCTCCGGGGCGAAATATGGCCCACGATTGCGTGAATGCGTGTGTGAGGCGGCTTTTGCTCCGGTGGCATCGTTGTAAGCATCGATATTGGTGGCTACCATGTCGAGACCGATGAGCAGCTGAGAATTTGAGTCGGGATCCAGATTGTCTGTTGAAAGTGATAAAGTTGCTGGATTGCTCATGATACCAGCAGGCCCTACGTCAAGCGAGACAGCAGCACCGCCCAGGCCGCGTGAGATCGCGCCAAATCCCTCCAGTGTAAAAACGTCGGTTGCCCAAGCCGGCGAAGCTGTGCCAGCTGCAAGAAGAACCAGTACCGTCGTGGTTTTGATTTTCATATTCCCTCTCCCTTTTTTTGTTTCTCATCGCAAGACTATAGCACTAGGGCCGAATAAGCATTTTCATGGCGCCATCAGCCTTGTCGTTAAACGTAGAAAATGCCGTTCCAATGTCTGCGAGCCTAAACTCATGGCTGAAGTAAGCTTCAGGCTGCAACCCGCCTCTTTCGAGCAACCGAAGTCCTTCCCACATTGCTGGTTGAACGTTTGCAAATCCGTTCATGTGAAGACTTATGTCTCGCAGAAATACATCAGCGGTGTTGAGAGCGAACTCCGGGTCGCAGAAAACTCCGATCGCAGCAATGGTGCCGCCAGGTCTTACCAGTGCGAGGGCGGCGTCCAGTGAGTCCTTCGTACCGACCACTTCGATCACCTTGTCGAACCCGCGACTCCCCGTTTCTGCCAACGCACGCTCGAGCCAACCCTCTTCGTCGACATTGATAATGATCGCGCCCTTGGCTCCGGCCAAGGCCAGGCGATGCTCAACCTTATCAAACACAACCACCGTTCCAGGCCGCTGGCCGAGCGCGAGGTCCAATGCCATAAGCCCGGTTGGGCCGCAGCCGATGACCGCCACATTCTCACCTGGCTCAATTGCGGCGAGACGCGCGGCAATCATCGCGGACGGCAGGTTGCATGACAAGGTGAGCGCAGCAGCGTCTGATATTGCTTCCGGTACGTGCATTGCGTGAGCATCCGCGTATGGCACGATCAATGCTTCGGCATGCGTACCATTGAGATCTCCGAACGGGACGCCAAACCCGTAAACCGCCTTTTTGGTGGTCTCACAATGCGCCGTCTGGCCGACATGGCACATGTAACAGTCGCCGCACGACGCTGAATAGGCGATTGTAATACGATCGCCACGTTTAAATTTAGATACGGCCGAGCCGGTCTCAGCAACGATCCCAATAAGTTCATGCCCCGTGGTCGATCTGCCTTTCTCCATGATCGCGTCCAGCGTGCCCCGATATATATGCAAATCGGACCCGCAGATCGAGGTTGCAGATACTTCGACCAGCATCTGATGATCCTCATTCAAGCTAGGCGCCTTGACCTCTTCGCATCGTATATCGTGCGGACCATGGTAAACTGCAGACTTCATGAAGCGAACCCTCCTTAAAAGAACCGGTCGAAGTGGATTTGCTCAAACGGGACCTTCATTTCGAGCATCAGCGCGGACTGCAACGCCGTCGCCATGGGCGGTGGACCAGCGAAATAGATCTCATGATCCTTTACCTTCTCGCCAAATTGTCTGATCACGCTTTCGTGGACGAATCCGGTCTCTCCGGTCCAGCCGGCCGCGTCCGCTGCTGCTTGGTCAGAGACGACAGAATGGAAGCGAAGTCGCTCGCCCCAGCAAGGAAACTCGTTAAGATGCCCTTCCCCGCAAAGATCAGCAGGCGTGCGTCCTCCGTAAAATATATGGATTTGCTTTGCTGCATGAGCGGGGTCAGACGCGAGCGCGCGAGCGATGGAGATTATTGGGGCAAGGCCTGATCCACCTGCGATACATATGACATCTCGTTGCGATGCTTCGACAATATGTGCCAAGCCTACAGGCCCATCAATCGTAAGGGCCTCGCCGATTTCAAGTCCAAACAGCCAGTTTGAAAACTCGCCGGTGACCACCCGCTTGATGATGAATTGCCAGTTACCCTGATCGTTGGGTAAATTGCTCATCGAGTAGCACCGGGTCTGGTTGGCCGGTCCTTCAAGAATAGCATATTGTCCCGGAAGGAACATTGCGGCCTTGGGTCCAACAAACGTAAACTCGCGCATGTCTGGTGTGAGATCCCGGAGCGCCGTCAGTCGCGCCGCGAATCTGTTGAAGCGGTGCTTCGGTTCGAACTCCCGCCGCGTTGTGACGCTGATCGTGACGTCCCCGACCGCACTGCTTTGACACGCAAGACGGAACCCCTTTCGCTTGTCACGCTCGCTTAAGCCGCCCGGATCCAACGAGAGATCCGAAAAGTCGCCTTCAACTGGCTTAAATCGACAACTACCACAGCCGCCAGAACTGCACTCATAGGGAAACCCTATCCCGGCTCGCAGCGCCGCCCGCAAGATCGAGCCGTCGACATGACTTTGAAGAAAGCGTTCGCCGGTTTCCTTGATTGTGATTTGACCGCCGGCCACTGCCTACCCCTAATCTTGAGCGTCGGTGCCCCCGCGGCTTATGGCCGCGAGGGACCGTGGCTTTAATCTTGCAGATTCAGACTGTTGTGGAACTGCTGCACTCGGCTCTTTGCTAAAGCAGCAACTTCAGCGTCGTCCGGTAGTCCCGCTGCAAAGGCGTCGATCGCAGCCGTTGCCATGGGCATCCATTTCGTGATCCACTCTGAAATCCGCGAACCATTTTCAGGTTCTGAGGTTGTAAAAGCGACCAGAGCGGTAGACCACCTGCGGTGACGCTCAGCATCGCGCATTTGGGCCTGAGACAGAAGGCTGTAGAGGGTGTCGCCAGCGTCGGTGGCGGCCTTCGTGAGCGCCCCAAACATGAGCTCCTCAATAGCAGGCTTGGCTACCAGATTGAGCGCGACGAAATGCTCTGCCCAATCCCAGGTTACCAGAACGCGCTCCATCATCTCGCGCAAACCCTGCCATGCAGGGTCCTCTTCCCACAACGATCGTTCGGCGACGCCAAATCCCGCCTGTGGGTATTCGTTCGCCAATTCACGCGTACGATATGCTGTATGGGTGAGCCAGCGCAGCGAATCCGCGGCCTGAAAAATCGCGCAGTTCGATATAGTGCTCGAAGGGGCGATCTGCATAAGATAGGCCGACGACATTTGAAGGGTGTGGAAAAGATATCGGGCCGGCGCATAGAGCTGTGAGAGCGTTCTTACCCAGTCGGCATCCAAGCTCTTGTCGTGCTCTCTATCGCTAAACTGATCCAGCAAACCGCCTACATACTGCTCCTGGCCGTCTTGGAGGATATTGTATGTACGATAGATTAGAGTGTCAGGATCCCGAAACTCATCCCAGTTCGTATGTTTGAGAGGGCTAGAATTGCAATATGTTCGGTACCATTCGTTCATGTGGATATTAGGATCGAGCTCCCATGGGCTCTCAGGATTGTTCTGGCGGTAATGGAGATTGGTAGACACGATTTCATATTCAGAAGGCCGCTTGC
This sequence comes from Sphingobium sp. SCG-1, assembly GCF_002953135.1. Taxonomy (NCBI): domain Bacteria; kingdom Pseudomonadati; phylum Pseudomonadota; class Alphaproteobacteria; order Sphingomonadales; family Sphingobiaceae; genus Sphingobium; species Sphingobium sp. SCG-1. Next base: position 121,509 of record NZ_CP026373.1, on the reverse strand, counting down.
GACGTTCCGCTAAATGAGACCATGTCTTGAGGGGTTTCAGAACCTCGGGTGGAGCACTTGCCATAAATATCTTCCTTTATGTCCTAATATGTCTTCGTCAGGTAAAATCGGACGCGTTCCTGCGAGACATCAATTTGCCCTGAGAAAGACGTAAGGTTTATCTCAAGCTCCCGTACTTCAAACTTGCGGCCGAGCACCTCTTCCATGGTTGCCTGAGTAAGAAGACACTCTTGATCACACTCAATACGAATGTAGACGCCGCGATCGTCGATGAAGATCTCTTTGCCTGGATTGTCGATCTCTATCGCCTCTTGAGCGGCTTTGGCCACATCACCGGCTCGAATGACGGGCCCCACCCGGTTGTTCTTAGTCTCTGTAACAGCAGTCATATCCTATTTCCTCCCCTGATCGGGCTGTTATCAAGCCGTCTTACATTCGATCGTCTAAGTATGGGCCTTGCAAGGCGTGACACCGTCGGCATCCACATAAACGTCATCGCCATCCACCTTGACCGGATACTCAGATATGCGGCAATCAGTGGGGTTCAGGCCTTGTCCGGTATGCGCGTCAAATTGCCACAGATGGGCACGACACGTCAGAACGCCATTATTGAACGTGCCTTCGACCAGAGCAATTTCCTGATGCGGACAAATCCCCTGGAACGCCTTGATCGTTCCTCCAGGCAAGCAGACGATGAGGATTTCGCTGCCGTCCGAGGTTTCAAAGGCTTCCATTTCGCCTTCCCAAACGTCGTCGAGAGAGCAGACTTTTTCAAATGTCATCAGCCTTCCCTTCTCACACGTCGGAGAAGATGACGTCGATGGTTTCGGTCGGCAGCAAGCCAGCGTCCTTTAAACGCATCGCGCGCGGGAAAACCGTGCCAGTTGTATGCTGGCGCACACGCAACACTTTGCCAGGCTGTTGTTGAACACGGCGATCAACCGAATGTTCGGCACACGCAGCTGCCACCTCATCCATGGTTGCCTCGTCATCGACAGCTACGAGCTGGATGACGAAATCACCCTCGAAATTTGAACCAAGTGGAAACATTGCCATTCAAGATATCCTTCTCCGTAGGAGTGTCGGCATCGCCATTACGATGCCGACACTGTCGATCATTCCGCCGCGATGCTCATTTCCTGCAGCGCCCAAGCATAACCATGGGCGTCGTCACCCATCTCGCCCGGTCGCAGGCCCATGTAAGCCAAGCCTCCATTTAGGTCTGCGGGCTGGACCTTGCCGGCCAGGAACCGATCGATGAAGCTCATATGGCCTTTGTACCGGTTAGGATCTTGCTGGAAGCACCAGCGGTCTCCCTCCGAACCGAAGTGATAAAGGCGGCCCTCATGGACGAGCGGATAGTCTTTCACGTTCCACGCGTTACCAGGTGCGCCGACAAGCGGCAGATTGCACATGTTGCAAATCATCGGGAGGGTGGCTGGACCCGTCAGATCCATTCGGCCCTTTCGGACGTTGTCCGTGATCACGTCCCAGCATTTGCCGAAAGAGTCGTTCCAGCCGGGATACTTGTCCTCGAGCCAGTCACGCTGATCTGGAGCGACACCTGCCGCTGGGTTCCACCAGACTGTGGGGCGCCAATACCAAACGCCCATATGCATCGCGTGGTGCGTTTCATCAAGCGCGCGGAGAAACTCATCCCAGTACCACGGGGTATCAAGACCAAGGTCGGTGATCTGCCGTTCGAATTGGCCGATAATCCACTCTTGCATGAACTCCTTGAACGACTGCTTGCGGTGTTCAAGGGGCGTGTAATAGTCCATCATCGGACCCGTAAGCACACTGAATAGCTTCCACGAACGCCAGAATGCGACATCGATCATCTTCTGAGCATCTGCCTTTTTGCCGTTCTCGAGTAGGATCTTTAGCGCAGGCCCGCCCTGCTGCGCATGCCTTGCCTCGTCCGTCTGGATGCTTGAGATCAGGCTGGCAAAAGTATGATCGCCGGCTTCCGCTGCGTCGGCAGCAAGACCAAGAAACTGCATATTGGTGAAGCCGGTTTCGAAGGCGAATGTGAGCATAATTGAAACACTGAGAGCATCGCGAGTCATCATGATGTCATCAAAGAAATGCCGCGCGGCGATTGCAGCCCACTCGTTGGTATGCATCGCGCGATGCGCCCAGTCCCATTGGCGGCCACGCTTTGTGTGCTCGTGCGGGAAGAACAACTGGATTTGCCCATGACGGGTCTCGTCCATCATCCCGAAAGTCGCCATATTCCGGTTCCCCGGTGCCTTAGAAAAGCGCGCCATGCGCGCTTCGGCCGTCGCTGCTGCATATTCAGGAACCGCGATTGCGCCGTAATGCGCCTGAAGCGTGCTGATCCAGCCAGGATCGGCAGTTGCGACAAAGTTTGCACGCTCAAGTGCGGCCTTGACGGAATAGGCGCCGGCATCCTTCTCACGCTGTGTGTTCACGTAATCGTGATAGGTAACCTTGTAGGGCTCATCGTAGCTCTCCCACTTCTCAAGCGGAATACCTCGAGCACCTGTCATAGCCTCGGGGAAGAGTACGTCCTCGCTCACATATTTCGGTGTCCAGTTTGTCGCGCGCGTGAGGTCGTAATAGTCCTTTTGTGCCAATTTACTCATTCATCTCACTCCTATTATGTGAACGAAGGAACTTCGTGCCGCTTCTTACGAGAGGTAATCGCAAAGCGCGTGAAAATGGCCTGACAGAAAGATTTCCATGAATTTGGGCGAAGGCAGAATCGTGCTCGGCCGAAGCTGCTAAATTCCAATTGTTCAGTTCGAACGGCCTGACTCATCGCTATCCTCAATCCTGGTCCCTGTTCTGCTGTCAGGGTGAAACGCGCTTGCGTTCGTCTCATGCACGGACTGTGCCAACATGGCGTGCCGTCACACGTTGATTGCAACCCGATGAGAATGCGCCATAATTCTCTGCTATTCCGTTGAAGACTGACGACCTCGACGTTAGCGCGTTCGGTCAGATGATTAAAGCCGGAACGTCGCGCGTTGCCATTTGATGAACTGGAGAAGGCATCAGCCGCGATGCCAGAATCCGCAGGATGAAATATCTAGCAATCACGTGAGCGCTGACCCGAACGTAAGCGTGGGCTGGAGACCGCAGATCAGGCGGCTGCGGCGATCGGTTGCTGATCGGGCCGCCAGTTCCACGGCATGAGTTCATCCCAGCGGGCAGCAGGCCAGTTGCCAGCGATCCTGGCGATGACGTCGGCGATATAGGCCTGTGGTTCGAGGCCATTGAGTTTGGCGCTCTCGATGACGGAATAGATGGCAGCGGCCCGATCGCCGCCTGCCTTTGAGCCTGCGAACAACCAGTTTTTGCGACCCAGCGCCACGCAGCGCATGGCGCGCTCGGCTATGTTGTTATCGATTTCCAGACGTCCATCATCGAGAAAGCGCGTCAACGCGATCCAGCGTTTACGGCCATAGGCGATCGCCTTGGCCATCTCGGACTTGGGCGAGAGGCGGCGCAGGGCGTCGTCGAGTGCCTGGCGTAGCGCGTCGATCAATGGCTTGGTGCGGTCCTCCCTGCTTCGTCGTCGGATATCGGGTTGTTGGCCGCGAACCTCGGCTTCGATCTCATAAAGTTGACCGATACGCGCGAGCAGGTCGGTGGTGAGCGGCGTGGGCTTGGTGGCGTGGATGTCGAAGATCTTGCGGCGAAAATGTGCCCAGCATGCAACCTCGGTGACGCGGTTGGTATCGTAAAGCTTGTCATAGCCGGCATAGCCGTCGGCCTGGAGATAGCCGGTGAAGCTGGCGAGTTGCCGCTGGGGATGCGTGCCGGTGCGATCGGTTGTGAACTCGTACCAGACCAGCGGTGGCGTGGTGGCGCCCGAGCCGCGATCATCAACGGCATAGGCCCAGAGCCGGCCAGTTGCGGTCCTGCCACGACCCGGATCGAGTATGGGGACCGGCGTGTCGTCGGTATGGATCTTGGACGCCGTCAGGCCGACTTCGCGGATACGGCTGACGATCGGATCGAGCAGCGCGGATGCCTGGCCGACCCAGCCTGCCAGCGTCGAGCGGTCGATCTCGATGCCTTGCGCCGCCATCATCTCGGCCTGGCGGTAGAGCGGCAGATGATGGTCGAACTTGGAGACAACGACATGGGCCAGCGTGCCGAAGGTGGCCTTGCCGCGGGCAATGGCCTTTACCGGCGCGGGCGCCTGCACGATCTTCTCGCAGGACCGGCAGCTATACTTGGGGCGAATGGTCCGAACGACGCGCCATTGCACGGGCACGGCATCGAGCATCTCGTCGCTGTCCTGTCCCAGCGGCCGCAGCGCGCCACCGCAGTCGGGGCAGGTGCAGTTGCCCTGCGCTGGCTCGATCCGCTGTTCCTCGCGCGGCAGATGTGCCGGGAGCGCCCGAACAGGCGATGGCCGATCGGCTTCTACCGGATCGGCCCGACGCGCAGCGGCGGCAATGGCTTCGCCTTCGAGTTCTTCGAGCGCCAGCTCCAGCTGTGCGATCTGCGTGTCGAGCTTCTCGGACGACTTGCCGAACTGCATCCGCTTGAGGCGCGCGATCTGCACACGCAGCGTGTCGATCAGGATGTCGCGGGCGAAAATATCGGCACGGGCGGCCACCAATGCAGCTTCAAGCTCGGCGATCCGAGCATCTTTGTCAGGGGTGGAAAGGCCTGCGTCCGACACCGCGATCCTATAGCAGATCGGACACTCGAAGGCCAGCAAAAGTACCGGAAACTGGGCGTTTTATCCTGCCAATGATGGAGTGAATGTGCGCTCCGGCCGCCGCCAATCTATGCCCTCCAACAGCATGGAAAGCTGGGCCGCGGTCATCACCACCGACCCGGTCTTGGTCGATGGCCACACGAACCGGCCACGGTCCATCCGCTTGGAGAACAGGCACATGCCCTGACCGTCATACCAGAGCAGCTTCACCAGATCGCCGCGCTTACCCCGGAAGGCGGTAAGCGCCGAGGGAAGGGGTCGTTGACACGGGCTGTCAGGCTTTTCGGCGTGTCCGTGGCGCCCATTTTTTCGCGAGCGCTTCCAGCCTTGCCTCTATCAGGGGGATATCGGGCTTGGCGTTAGGATCATGGTCGTCGCCGAGGGTGTCCAGCGCCTCTTCGTAATATTCATGATGTGGGTCGCCGAGCGCTTCGAGCTTTTCGGCGTAACCCCATGGACCGCCACAGTCCTCTGGCGGCCGCATGCCTACTGCATCGAGGATGAGCGGATATGTCAGGTGCGGGCTGGCCGGGCTGATGCGCTCGATCTTGACGCTATGCTCCCAGGCATCGCCAAAGTCATAGAGATATCGGAAGGTCTTGCGCCTCGTATCCGCCAGGACCTGGGCGAGAGTGACCTTACGGGCGTCGAGCGGTCCGTCGAAGCCATATTCAGGATCAGGGATGCCAAAGCCGGTCTGTTCGAAGCTCATTTCCCACAGGTGAGAGTCCGTCCAGGAGAAGGCGGTCTGGATAATGGTGTGCAGACGGTCGAGCCGGATATTGAGCGGCACCTCCAGCGTTCGGCTGACGGCCGGCGTGACATCGTCCAGCGTAATCTTCATCCGCACGACAGTGCCGTTGCTCACGCAGCCTTCTCCAGATCGTTGGTCAGCCTTGATGCCTGCCATTTCCACGGCAAAAAGTCATCGATCCGATTGATCGGGTGGTTGCCGATGCGCTCAATGACGTCAGTGAACCACGCCTCGGGCTCGACGCCGTTGAGCCGGCATGTACCGGCCAGGGCGTAGAAGAGCGCGGCGGCCTCTCCCCCCTTCATGGAGCCGACGAACATCCAGTTCCGGCGCCCGAGCGCGACACCGCGCAGGGCATTTTCCACCAGATTGTTGCTGATTTCGAGCCGACCATCATCGCAGTAACGGATCATGGCCTGCCAGCGGTTAAGCGGATAGCGACACGCACGCGCCAGATTGCTGTCAGACGACAGGCCTCGGTTCTGGGTTTCGAGCCAGACGCGCAGCGCCTCCAGCTTCGGCACGGCCTTGATCTGGCGGATGCGTCGTCGCTCATCGGGTGGCGCGCCCTTGATGTCGCGCTCGATGGCGAAGAGCTCGGCGATCCGCACAACCGCCTCCGCCGCGATCGGTGACGGGCTCTTGTCCAAGATGTCGGTAAATTTCCGGCGCGCGTGGCTCCAGCATCCCACTTCGACGATATCCTTGGGCGCCTTGGTCTTGGGGTCACGGTAAAGTGCGTTGTACCCGGCAAAGCCGTCTGCCTGGAGATACCCCTGATAGCCGGCGAGATGTTCCGCCGGATGCGCTCCGCCACGATCGGCGCTGAAGCGGAAGACTACCGCGGGCGGGCTCATGTCGCCGCTTGAGCGGTCATCACGCAGATATACCCAGAAGTGCCCGGTCCGACTGCCGTCGCCATTGCCCAGCAAGGTGACCGGCGTGTCGTCACCGTGGATCTTGGCGGCTTCCCGGATATAGGCGAACAGTCGCTCGCCCAGTGGCGCCAGCAGCCATGCCAGTTTCCGTGCCCAACGGCTCATCACATCCCGATCGATATGAAGCCCCACCCGTCGGAAGATCACCGACTGCCGGTGCCAGGGCTGATGATCGACAAAGCGATTGACGATAAGGTGAGCCAGCAAGGCGCTGCTCGCCATCACCTTGGGCAGGGGCAGATCGACAGCGGGCGCCTGGCGGATTTGCTCGCAGGACCGGCACACCAGCCTGGGCCGGACATGGCGGATGACGCGGAAGCGCGCCGGGACATAATCGAGAACCTCAGTGACGGCCTCGTCGATCTGGACTGAGGGTCCGTTACAACCGCCACTGCACGGGCTGGGCTGATGATCGAATGTCTGACGCGGGAAGTGCGCAGGAAGCGGAACGCGGCCGCCGGGTTTGCGAGCCGATTTCGCCACAGGCGGCGCCGGCACCTCATCGTTGGCGGGTTCCGGTGCCTCGACCTCCTCGAGCATCAGCCGCAGCTGGGCGATATCCATTTTCTCGGAGCTGCGGCCGAACTGGACGCGCAGCAGCCGCGCGACACGATGCTCGAGCTTTTCGATCCGCAAGGTCTGGGCTTTGACCGTGGCTTGCGCCGCCGTCAGTTCGGCCCGTTCCTGCTCCATTACATCGGCCATCTCCAGCAGCATTTTCTGCAGGAGAACTGGGTCTGTGGGAAGGCGATCAAGGGCGAACCGCATGACGCCGATAATAGCGGAAGCCGACGGCAAAGCCTACATAAAATGGCGGTTTTCCTGATCTTTTTCACTATGCGAGGCTCGGCGTGATGACCTCGTCGTGGACGATCGCCTGCTTCCAGTTCAGGCCTTCGAGCAACATCGCAAGCTGGGCTGCCGACAGCCGCAGCGCACCCTCATGGGCACGTGGCCAAACAAACTTTCCGCGCTCAAGACGCTTCGCATACAGGCATAGCCCTGAGCCGTCCCAGACCAAGGCCTTCAGCCTGTCGCCCCTCTTCCCGCGGAACAGGAACACCGCCCCCGAGAAGGGATCGAGCTGAAGAATATTGCGCACCTGCGCTGACAGCCCGTCAAACCCCTTGCGCATGTCGCACGGTGGCAGGGACAGGTAGATCTTCGTCGAAGGCGGGAGCGCCAGGCTCAATGATCCAGCTCCCGCAAGACATCGAGCACCTGTTTCAGGGCGGCCCGATCAACTTCGCCATCCACCGACACCGTCAGGCCGCACCGCCCTCGAACCTCGATCCGCCCAGCTTCTCGGGCTTTGGCCGACGGCGATGATGCTGCCAGTTCGACAGGCACGAAGCCTGCCATCGCTCCGCGGAGCAGTTGCTTGCGCCAAGTGTACAGCTGACCCGTGCCTATCCCATGCCGCCGCGCTACGGCCGATATGACAACGCCCGGCACCGTCGTCTCCTTCAGGATCGCCAGCTTCTCCTCGTCGCTCCAGTTCCGACGCCGCTCCACCTGTACAAGCGCTCCGCCATCCCCGCGACCGCTCATACGAGGCTCGTTTGACTGCTCACTGTCCATGCTCCCGCCTCCTTAAAGGCTGCGAGCTTTCCTATTTCGGTGATGCCGACAAGGCCACGTTCCGTCGGCGCTTACGGAAGGCGAACAGCGCACCGGAATGCGGGCTTTGCTCCAGAACCTGCTGCGTCATCACCGCCAGGCCATCGAATCCCTTACGCATGTCCGTCGCGCCGCAGGCCAGGAATATCCGCGTCGATGGCGGCAACGGGATCATCGTGTCAGGATACCGATCACCCGTGACAGGGCATCGGCATCCACCGTGGCATCCACCGTCACCCTGACGCCCGACGGCAGCTCAATCCCGATCGCACTGTCGCTGCGCGTCGCAACCTGTGGGGCCGGCAAGGCAAGCGGCTCGCTGATCTGGACCTCGGCAAATGCCGGCTCGGCCAACTTGCGAACCCCGGCAAGCTCACCGGACATCGCCTGGCGCCGCCAAGTGTAGATCGAGCCGCTGCCGACATCATGGCGTTCACAGGCCGTGCGCACGCAGCCCTCCGGGCCGAATGCATCCCGCAGCACGGCTAGCTTCTGCTCTACCGTCCACCGCCGCCGACCTGACACACGGCTAACGATCTCTATCCGACTACTCATACGACCGCTCGTATGAGTAGTCGCTGCACCACTCCCTGAATCCTCAATCTCATCCGACATCGGCCACCCCGCTCAAAGAGCGGCAATCATCCCCCCGAATGGGCGCCGCGCAAGGCGGCCGTCAGACCTCGCTTACACCCGAACGCGCGAGCTAACAGAGAATTCATGTGTTGCTCCAAACCTACACTGCACCGAAGCCTTAGGCTCATCAGCGGGTCTGATATATTAGCTGACGTTTGGCAGAGACCAGATGCTCCATGCGCACAGAACGTGCAGCGCGCTGTTCGCATTGCTCGACATTAGCCCCATTGAATTTTCCGGGCGTTGAGCATGCCGGCCCTTCACTGTGCGGCTGGCACAGCCCTGGTACTGCTATGACGTCGACGTCGTCGTAGCCTCAGATGAGGTCAAAGTACGGGCGATTTGCCAATGAATTCTGTCGTTTTGAGTGCAAACTGTAAGCACTCTGTGTCTTGTTCCTCGGAGCCTCCAGAAACCCCCAGCCCACCTATGATGTCGCCTGCCAGAGTAATGGGGGAGCCCCCACCGAATAATGCAAACCCCCTCCTCGTCGCCAAGCCGATCTTGAGAGCCTCGTTGCCGGCAATTTCTTCAAACAGATTGTCTGTGCTTGTGCGGAACCCCGCTGAAACGGCCGCTTTATCTCTTGCAATGGCGGCGCATTCAGTCGGTGCTTTTGGATGCATGAGCGCAGCGACCGGACGGCCCGTAGTATCGCAGACGCTAGCGGCGACAAAGACACCGATAGAAGCACCATGTTCTACAGCCGCCAGTACGAGCCGTGCGGCAAGTTTAGCCGACGGACTAAACATTGTCTCGGCATCACGATCTACTGCCATTTTGTGCCTTCGATAATGTGTGCTGAGCCCGATGTCTGGACCGGGACGCGTTCCCTGCCTCACTCCAACTCGAACTGTCGACAAGACTCAATCGGCTCTGCTCATAATAGGGCCGCTCGATTTGGAAGTTACACAACGTTGAATGCGGTTCGGCCCAGCTTCTCGACATCAAGGCGCACCGACATTCCAGGCAAAAGTTTTTCAGCGGCTGTTGCGCCTCCAGCCATGATTATCCAACCTGCTTCGAGCCTCAAACCAGCGGCTGCAACGAGCCTCGACGCTGCAGCAAGACTCCGTCCGGGATGACCCAGGATCGCGGCGGACGAACCGATCTGAATGGGTCTTCCACCAATTTGCATGACCATGCCAAGATTTCCCGTATCGATCGATGGACTATTCCACGTTCCCAGCACGAAAGCCGAGCTGCTCGAGTTGTCAGCAATCACGTCAGGCAGGCTGAACTTGAAGTTTTTATAACGACTGTCGATAATTTCCATTGCTGGCGCTACAGCTTCCACTGCGTTCATTGCTTCGAGAAGTGTTACCCTTCCCTCCAGAGGCTTCTTCAGCAGAAACGCAATCTCAGGCTCAACGCGAGGATGAACGAATTTTTTAAATTCGATGCTATCCCCGTCTTCCACGCGCATTGCATCTGTAAGGCGACCCCATATGACATCTGAAACGCCCATCTGGACCATCTTAGCCCGACTGGTCAGACCCATTTTCATACCAATGAGTTTTTCACCTCTTTCGAGCCTGCGACGGATCGACAACGCCTGGATCGCATATGCTTCATCCACGGACAACGCGTGCGTCTCTGCCAATTGCGGAATCTCGGTCGCGGTTCGCGACGCATCGTCGACGGTACGCGCAAGTTCATCTAATGCCATAAATTTGGGCTCCGAAAGGAATATGAAACATGAGAGGGTTGCTTTGTGAGGCTCAGAAATGAGCCCGAACGCTACCTATCCCTGAGATCTTCAACTCGACGCTGTCGCCCGCCGCTATGGGTGCGAGCGGCCCCAGCGCACCCGACATAACAAGGTCACCCTTTTTTAGAGGCCGCCCCACTTCCACCATCTTCTTAGCAAGCCACAAGGTAGCCGTAAGAGGGTTGCCGAGGCAGGCGATGCCGGCACCGGTTGAAATAGGCTCCCCATTACGTTCGATAACCATACCGCACAGGATTGGATCGAACTCCGAGAGTCTGCGTGGCTGCGAGCCAAGCACATACAGCCCGGCACTTGCATTGTCAGCTATCGTATCGAGGATCTTTATGTCCCATTTGTCAATTCTGCTCCCAACGATCTCGATCGCCGCAACTGCGTAGTCGATTGCCCCTATTATGTCTGCAATGTTGAGCTGGTCCGAGTCCAGGTCCTCCCCTATCGCAAAAGCAATTTCGCCTTCAACTTTCGGTTGTTGAACGCGTGCGACCGGTATTTCCTCACCATCGGAAAAAGCCATATCGGCAAAGAGCATGCCATAATCGGGCTGATCGAGCCCGAGCATTGTCTGAACGGCAACCGAAGTTGCACCGATCTTGCGCCCGACCAACCGCCGCCCCTCCGATATCCAGTGCTTCGTATTGTGCTCCTGAATAGCGTAGGCAACGGCTGGGTCATTGCTTCCCACACTATCACGAAGCGGCGCAATAAAAGCGCCGCCATAGGCGGCTCGCAGTGCCCCGGCGGCAGTCTCAATTGCTTTACTGTCGACCATATCGTCCCTCATAGTTTCACGCATATGTTTGTGAGCTCAGTATAAAACTCGAGGCTATGAACACCTCCTTCGCGGCCGATCCCGGACATTTTCGAGCCGCCAAATGGGGTGCGCAAATCACGTAAAAACCAAGAATTGACCCAAACCAGGCCAACATCCATTTTTCCAGCAACGCGGTGAGCTCGACTGGTATTCTCTGTCCAAATCGAACAAGCCAGACCATATTCGGTGTCATTAGCCCGGCGGACGACCTCGTTCTCATCGTCGAACGGGCTTATGTGACAACACGGACCGAAAATCTCCTCCCGCATGATAATGCTATCGTCCGCGAGACCGGTCCAGATTGTCGGCTCGACCCACGCACCTTCTCTCAGCGCTTTGGGCATATCGGGTACGCCGCCGCCGGTCACGACGATCGCACCGAGCGCTTTGGCTTTTTCATAATAGGAAAGAACCTTGTCGCGGTGCTCGAGGCTGATCAACGGACCCATGTTGGCATCTGGATCATTAGGGACCCCCGGCCTGAGCGCCTCGGCGCCAGCGCGTAGCCGTTCGACGAAAATATCAAAAATCTGCCGCTCGACGAATACGCGCTCGGTTCCGAGACACACCTGCCCACAATTGGCGAACACCGACCGCATAGTTCCTTCGATGGCTTTCTCGAGATCGCAGTCGGCAAACACAATGGCCGGATTCTTTCCTCCGAGCTCGAAGCTAACAGGTCTGACGCGATCGGCTCCCGCTTTCATGATTGCAGCGCCAGTACGGGTTTCTCCGGTGAACGTCACCGCATCGACGCCATGATGGCGCGTCAGAAATTCGCCGGCGCTATTCGGGCCAAAGCCGTTGAGGACGTTGTATACGCCATCAGGTATGCCGGCCTCATTCATCACTTCAGCAAGGAGGTTCGCTGTTGTCGGCGTTTCCTCAGACGGCTTGACAATGACGGTATTACCGCAGGCCAATGCTGGCCCGACTTTCCAGGTCATCAGCAAAAGAGGCAGGTTCCAAGGAGATATGACTCCGATCACACCGCGGGGCTTGCGGATCGCATAGTTGATAGCGCCCGCTCCGTCCGGCGTGCCCATCTGGAAGGATTCCGTTGCAACATTTTTGACAAGGTCGGCGAATATCTTGAAGTTGGCGGCGCCACGGGGAATGTCGATATGTCGAGCAAGGCTGTAGGGTTTGCCAGTATCGGCGCACTCTGCCGCGAGAAATTCGTCAAAGCGGGCGATCACTCCGTCCGCGACTCGGTGCAATAGCCCGGCGCGTTCATCAACGGACATCTTTCCCCAAGGGCCAAGCAGTCCCGCGCGCGCTGCTGCGACCGCGGAGTCCACATCGGCTGCACTGGCCTCAGCAACCCTGCTGATAAGGCTGTTATCAATAGGGTTACGATTATCAAAGCAGCTTTGGCCTGAGTGGTCGACAAAGGTCCCGTTTATGAAGTTACGTAGTGTTTTATTAGACATCAAGATTTCCTAGGGAGCGCTACGGTCTCTATCGACAAGTCTTCTATTTGCTCGTTATTACGTTACGACCGTCATAAACCGATCATTAAGCGCCCGTTCGTAATAGAATATTGCCTTTCCGGCCTGATCCGCAGTCCATTGGCGAACGGGATTATCCGGATAGAAATCATAGCCGCCCGCGAATACCTCATTCCGATTGCCGGAAGGATCAAAGAAATAAATGGTTTGCCCGCGTGTGATCCCATGCCTGGTCGGTCCGATATCTACTGACATGTCATAACGGGTCATGAGATCCGCCGCGTGGCCGATATCATTCCAACTCTCGAGACGAAAGCTGACGTGGTGCAGTTTGGCATCCTCACCAAACCGGACGAGCGCTAGGTCGTGAGCCTTCATCCCACACGAAAGAAATATAGCAATCGTGTCGCCGTCGGGCGTCACAGCTTTCTCGGCGACCTTAAAACCGAGGAGATCAGTGAAAAGCTTAGCAGTAGCGTCGATATCAATCCCATAGAGGAGGCAATGATCGAAGCGCTGCGCCTTCATACCCCGAGGTTCATCGTGCCAGAGGTCCGGATTCTCGATCATGGGTCCTTTCGCGGACAGGTCCATCGACGCGAACAGGTCGAACCGATGACCAGTCGGCGCGATGAAGCTCAACCGCCGACCAAGGCCAGGCTGTTCTCCCGAAGCGATCTCTTCGATGGCAATTCCGGATTCGGACAGCGTCTGGCCCAGCGCCTCAAGTACATCCTCAGAGGCTACCTTGAAGCCCATAAGGTCCATTCCTGGCTCATCGGCCTCACGCAATATTATGCTGTGATGATCAAACTCGTCAGGCGCCTTGAGGTAAGCACGACCGTCATGGCCGATCTCCACGAGATCCAGGCCTATCCGATCGCGATAGTGAACAATCGAGGCCTCCAAGTCGAGGACACGCACCTGCACGAAGCCAGGCCTTAAAACACCGGTGAGAGCCATCAAACATCTCCATCTTCACTTGCAGGGTTATGCCCTGCCTGGTTGAAAAGCACATCGCGGGCTGGGTGCCAGCTCAAGGACGAGATCGGAGGCAGGCTGCAGGCAACACGCGAGCACCAGGCCCCGGCTTGCTTCGTCCTGAGTCACATAGCGAATACTCATCTTCCCCACCGCATATTCCCCCTCGATCACACGTACGCGACACGCGCCACAGCCCCCCCGTCGGCAACCAACCGGAATGACTGATGCGCCACCGCGCTCCATCGCGATGAGGACCCTTTGATCGCTGTGACACAAGAACGCGGGCTCTCCGCGCACTTCGATTAGAAAAGAGTCTGGTGCGCGCGACATGATCAGATCTTCTTGAAGAGCGGGCTCTTCGCGAGACTCTCCCCGTCGGATTTTGTTAAAAAGGTTTCCGTGAAGATATCTTTCTCGAAGAGCCTGCCCTTCATCAATGATCGGATGCAAGCATCGATCATCGGTGGCGGACCGCAGAGATAAGCCTTGTGGCCTTTGAAGCTTCCTTCAAAAAGCTCCTCGGCAACCTGATGCACAAAACCTACCGACCCGCCCCATACTTCATCGTCAGCCGCCTGCGACAGGACCGGCACGTATCTGAAGCTGGGGTAATCTTTCTCGAGTGAACGGAACTCGTCGGCAAAGTACAGGTCTTGCGCTGTCCGGACACCATGAATCAAAGTGATGGACCCTTCCCATCCCTTTTCCAGCAGATCCAGCGACATGCTCTTGGGACTGGACAAACCGGATCCCCCCGCCAGAAATATGATAGGATCGGCTGACGAGGCGCGGACGAAAAACCTTCCCAAGGGTCCGGTCAGCCGCAGTCGAAGACCCTCGACAACATTAGCATGCAACCATTCCGTCCCCACCCCACCAGGAACCTTGCGAATATGAAGTTCTAGCAAATTCGGATCGACGGGCGAACTCGCGATTGAAAACGATCGGGGTTCAGCGCAGCCTGGAATATCGACGTTGACGTATTGGCCTGCTTGAAATGGCATCCCTTCGCCGTCAATTGCCAGCCAAATTCCTAGGATATCGGGCGTAAGCGATGCAAATCTACGAACTGTCCCAACGACATCGCGAACCTCGAGATGGAGTGCATCCGGATCGACCTCCACATCGGCCTCGATTGTCAGATCACTCATGGCCGTTGCGCAGCAAGCCAGCGCTCGCCCTTCTTCGCGCTCATAATCCATCAGGGCGAAAGGCGAAGCAGCCCCATGATCGACCTCGCCATCGATCACCGAAAGCTTGCAAGTGCTGCAAAGACCATGATTGCATTGATAGGGCAGATAAATTCCACTGCGCAGGCACGCATCAAGGATGGTTTGTCCATCTTCGATAACGACGGTCTCTCCTAGCGGCTCAATGGTGAGTTGATACGTCATGGTTCGCTTCGGCTCTCTCAGAAATGTTTGCCATCAATGCCTTCGAGGCCCGGGGTAATAAATCTCAGCAGCGATTTATGCCCAACCTTGTTCTCAGCGAGACTCCTTTCCCACTCCGGTTCAACAACGACGTCATCAAGTGTCCAACGAACAGCAGCCCAATCGATTTTTTCAAAATCAGGGTGCGGTGAATAAGCGGGGGTTAGCACATTCTCGATCATCCCTCGAAAGCTCATCGTTGGCGGCAGCGGGAATGCCACCGGTGCGCAGAACATAAGATGATCTTCCCAGTGGAGGTAGACAAGTTGATTGCCGTGGAAGTTTTCCACCCGGTCCTTCGCGGGAAACTCGTAGTGCGCGATTGATGCGACTGCCATTGGGCGCCCTTTCATGACGAGAATACTGAGGTGGAGCTTAGCCGACTGCTTTGTGTGCCGATTTGGTCCATTCGTTCCAGACAGCTTGATCAGGAGATCCCTCGTAATCGAGGTTATCCGAGCCGTTCTTGATACCATACCAGTCCAGGACTTCCGGCATCGTACTGCCACCGCAATTGCCCTGGTAAATCTGATGTACTGGCAGCCATGACTGGATGTACTTCTTCGGCTCGTAATCAAAAATATCTTTGCACCCATCCGAACAGAAGTGATATTTGTCGCCCTCATATTCGGAGTTTCTCAAGCATAGCTTGGTCGGATCGTCAGGCTCCGTGAATACCATTGGAATTTGGCAGACATTGCATAGCTGCGGCAGCGAGTTGTTGTAGAATCGCTCACCCTTCTCTTGGAGCGCGCGCCAATGCTCGAAGCGTGGTCGATAGAGCTGATCAAATGTTTCTGGATACTTCTCTGACAACCAATCAAGCTCGTCATCATTTGGAATCCATGTGTGAAAAGCAGCCGCGTGGGTATAATTGTAGAACGTGGACCATACTTCGTGGGTCAGACGATCCTTTTCCTTCGACGCGACATCGGCATACTTAGGAGTGGTGATGCCGTATCGGGCAAGATCCTCAAAAAGGGCGCCACCCGCCTCTTCGAAGTAAATTCCCCACGCCTCGGCCCAGGACATAACCCGCTTCGGAAGCATGTAATCCATCATCATCGCGACGATCGACAGCAAACGATAACCACGCCAGAACCACTTGTCGATCCAGCGCTGTACGATCGGGACATTCTCGGGATCTTGCTCAAGCATGAACTTGATAATTTCCAGGCCCAAAGTCATGTGACGGCTCTCGTCAGACTGGGCGCTGAACCCGAATGTGACGGTGGCCATGTCTCCATTGTATGCCGCACCGCTCATAAATGGCACAAACAGCAGATTTGTCAGAACATACTCGAAGCTAAAGCTGATCGCCGTCAAGAACTCGAATGGTCCTGCCGTCATGGCATCTTCGAAAAAGCTCTTCGGGACCGAAAGGTACCAAACACGATCGAACATGTGGCGCGGGTCTTGAAGACCATCAAAGAACTTATTGTAATGACTTATCGTGTGCATCTGTGTCTGTGCGTGGCGCAGTTCATCGATCGCCTGCATCTGGCAAGCGACACGCGGCCCGGCTCCCACAAAGTGCCGACCCACATGGGCGTAGCCGCGATGAGCGAGATATTCTAACGGAGAGACCCCGGTAAGGAAAATCTTGAGCGCATTAACGTAACGCGCATCCGTGATCTTCATTTGCCCGTTATTTTGAGCAAAGCTGTCGATCACTGCATACAGCTTTCTTTCTTTCTCCGCTTGATACTTCCAGTATGCATCCATGGTAAGTCGGAAGGGGTCTTCAAAGGCGTCCCAGTCGTGGATTTTGATCCCCTCGTAAGATGCAAAGGGAAACACTTTATCCATAGGCTGATAGGTGGTTTCCCACCCCAGGCCACGGGTAAGATGGCCGTACCGTTCCTTAAGACCAAGCTTCTTGGCTTTGCGCTCGATTTTCGTTTCAGCGTTCATAATCACTCTCCGATTTGACTGTGGCTGCTCAGCGATTCCAGGCCAGAACGAACTCATCGTCGTCTTCGTCGACGTTACCGGCGAGGCTTACGAGGCTAAGTTGGAGTTCCTGCAGATCGAACGCCCTGCCCATATTGATCTCGATCGACTCGCGCCGAACAACTAGCCGGTTAGGGCAGTCAATCTTGGTCATCGAAGGGTAGACGTTAACCGTCGCAGCTTCATTATCGGATGAAATCGCTTCGATGATGGCCCGACCCTCATCAGTATTCTGCAGCGTTATAGACACATTTCCGGCCATTATACGCTTTCCCTTTCGCTGATACCGAACTTCGCCATGCGGGCGTCGAGCTTTTGTTCGGCAATCTCCAATGCTGCAACACTGCCCTCTCCCAGTATTTCGCACGCAAGTGGTTCCAACGCCGTCAATGCAACAGCCTTCCATTCGACAATCCAGTCCCGGATTTTCGAGGCGTTCGCTGGCGACTCCTTGGCTACCCGCGTAATGACAAAATCTACCCATCGAGTGGTCTCGTCATGCCAGTCAGTCAAAAACTCCGTAAGAAGAGAAACGGCCGCGGCCCCCCTATTCTGCCCCTCTTCATCGAAAGCGCCGAAGACAAGCGAGTACATGAGGACATCGAAAACGAAGTTCTGCGCGATAAACTGCTCGAACCAGTCGTCGAGCACGAGGCTATTTTCCACCATTTGCCGAATAGGCTGCCAAGCGAGATGTTCCATCCACACGGCCTTCGCCCTTGTAAGACTTTCCCCGGACTGATTGTCCAGAAGCAGCCCAATACGGCTAAGAACTTGAGCATTGCCGAGCCTATCCATTGTGGCGTACATTGTCGCCTGCGTGATAGCTGCACCATAACCAAGGTCGGTGATGTTGCAGTTATTCATGTTTGCGCCCCACTCGAAGTGCCTGAGTGGGACGATGTACAATTCAAGTAGCGCGCGCCAGTCGGCATCAATTTTGTTAAAGGCTTGCCGTTTATCAACGAATGCAAAGTTCTTTTCCGTTGACTCCATCATTCTGGCTCGAGCGATCGTGTAAGCTCCATAATAATATTGACGCGGGTCTTTCAACGCGTCCCAATCGTCCATGACAACCTTGGTCCGGCTGCGATCGAAGATTTCGAACTCTGGGGCCCATGTCGGTCGATAGTGGAAGTTCGCGCTGGGCTGCATGTCGTACGTAGCTTCCTCATAGCGCGAAGCTGGCTTATCACTTCCTAACCGACGCGCGATGTGCGCAAAGGTATTGCGGCGTGGCTGCACGCTCGTTGTCTTGATATCAACAGTCATCGGGAGACCCTCTTTTGTCCGGTATATTCATTGCGTGCCTGAGTTCGCTCGCCATCCGCGTCCTTGGAGAGCCACTTCAGGCGCTCGAACGGGGCAGCGGCTCCCGGTTCAACGGTCAGAACTGCTCGGTTGGTAGCGCAGAATTCAGTGAAAGCTTTGTAGGGCAGGATTAGGTCTACCGATAAATCGGGATCTGCCACAACGAAATTGAATAAGACGAAGCGCCCATGCGCGCCGGTGACTTGTGCCCAACGCTCGGTCACGTCCAGAGGCTTTGGCTGCTCTATATTCCCATGAGGCATCTAACTCTCCAGGCGTTCGAGGGCAATCTGCGCGCCTTCTCGTTTCCACTATCACAGCCTAACCTATGCAAACGACGTGCCATAAATCGCCGGCACCTAATGCACTCCATAAGCTACTGTTATATCATAGAAATAATTGACACTGTCGTGAAATGACGCGCCATCGGTGTTCGTCACAATCGAGACTCTTCATCAAATCGGAAAGCGATGATCAAACGATTTTGACGATTAGATCGATGATTGCAGACGGTCGGACTGCGGACGGTGTCACCAGGCGACGGGGCAACCGCCGCGCTGCTCCGGCCACAACGGCGGAGCGCGGTTTGGCCAGTCCAAGACCAAACATTGCCTCATAGCCAGGCATCGTTTCCACCGTCCCTCGTCAATTCGCCTTGCTTTCGCAGAGCCCCCCGCACTGATCGATTGCGAACATCGAGCGTGATGGCGACGATCTTACGTTCGGCGCACACGAGAGCCGCGAGCTTCAAGCAATGTTCGTCGTTGCCGACCATGTCAGCAAAGTGCAGAAGATTGGTGCTCCACGCTCAATGTACCTTGCTGGCCCTGCAAACTCCGTTGCGTTACTGCCAAATCTTACAACCGCCATTCTACTGAGCCATCTTGTCGATACGTATCCCGCGAGTCGCGGTCGCTCAGTGACGCCCCGTCGGATTGCTCCAAGAGCCCCGCTTTTCTCGGGATGCCTCGTTGCGCTACACGGTCCGACTAGGTTCTGAGCAATTGCTCAAATGGTTAACTTTTAGCTTGACTCCACACGATCCCTATATACCATTTGGGGAAATGCTGGAATGTGCCAGCGGTGGAGAGGTGATGGCTTCAGCTGATAACCCTAACGGCGCCTCGCATGAAAATTGCGGCGATCATGCTGTTCGTAACGGCTCATTGAGAGCCGGCATCGAACTGCCAAACATTGACGATCTAACCGAGCAACTGAGATTTTCGCCGGGGACGGGACATATTTGGCTGGGCGGCGATAGGATGGTGTTGATGCACACTCGGGCCATGCGCGCGCTCCGGGAGGAATTGGTTACTACAATCGGAATGGCTGCTGCAAAAGCCCTTTTAATGAGAATCGGATATGCATCCGGCGCCCAGGACGCGGAGCTGGCTGTGAAGGTCCGGGGGCAAAGCACCTTTGACGAGTTCTTTCTTGTCGGGCCACAGCTGCACGCACTTGAGGGCGTTGGCCGTGTTGAGCCAGTTTCAGTCATGTCCGATGCCAAAACCGGTAGTTTCTTTGCAGAGTTCATTTGGCACGACAGTTGGGAAGACGAAGTGCACATTGATTCTTACGGCGTGTCGAGCGAAGCCGCCTGCTGGACACAATTGGGATATGCATCGGGTTACACGTCCGCCTTTGTCGGTAGACCCATTGCGTATCGGGAAGTAGAATGTCGCGCAACGGGCCACTCGGCCTGTCGGATCATTGGTAAGCCAGTTGCTGAGTGGGGGCCGGAGGCAGTCGACGATTTAAGATACTTGCAGCCGCAAAAGTTCGTCAATGCTGGCAAACCGCCGCCGCGCCCGGTCAACGCCTCAGCAGAAAAGGTAACAGCCGAGGGGCGACTGCCAGCGATCACGTCGTCGCGCGATCTCGTCGGTGCCTCAGCTGGATTCAACCTTGTCTGTCATATGCTTGAGAAGGTCGCTCCTACGAGCGCTTCCGTACTTCTGCTTGGCGAGAGCGGAGTGGGTAAGGAAGTTTTTGCTAGAACTTTGCAGCGGATTTCTTCTCGTCCGAAAGGTCCATTTATCGCTGTCAATTGTGCCGCCGTACCAGAGCAGCTTATTGAGGCAGAACTGTTTGGAGTCGTAAAGGGAGCATATACGGGCGCAACAGAGGACAGGCCAGGGCGTTTCGAGCGCGCTGATGGTGGGACAATTTTTCTTGACGAAATTGGCACGTTGTCACTGCCAGCCCAGGGAAAGTTGCTCCGTGTATTGCAGGAGCGCGAAGTGGAGCGAGTGGGAGATACGAAAACTAGACGGATTGATGTCCGGGTAGTAGCTGCGACCAACGAGGATCTTCGACAGCGTGTAGCGAGTGGTGAATTTCGGCAAGACCTTTTCTATCGGCTCAATGTATTCCCGATAACAATTCCGCCTTTGCGGGAAAGACGAGCGGATATTTCTCCATTAATGGAGCATTTTCTACACTTGTTTAACGTCCGGCATGGAAAATCGCACAGTGGATTCACTCAACGAGCTATTGGTGCCATGTTTTCCTATGCTTGGCCCGGCAACGTCCGAGAACTTGAAAACGTGATCGAACGCGGTGTGATCTTAGCCCCTGAGGGAGAGGGCATCGACGTCTGCCACCTGTTCACCTCAGGCGAACGTTTGGATACAGAATTGTTGTCGATGGCAGCGGACGGTCGCTTCGAAAGAAACCGGACAGATGTTGCCGGTAACTCCAAAGATCGAATGTTAGATCTGAAAGAACTGGTAGACGGCTTGATCGAGTCCCGCGCCAGCATGGACACCGTCGAAAGCCTTTTGCTAGAACGGGCGATAAGTAAGGCCGATGGCAACGTTTCAGAAGGGGCCCGAATTCTTGGCCTTACTCGTCCTCAGTACGCATATCGTCTCAAACGGCTTTCGGGAGAGAAAAGCGACTCAGTCTAGGGTTATCTCAAGACAGTGGTGGTTCGCAAAGCCTTTATGTTGCTGTTTCGCTTAACATGGTTCAGGAGATTTAACATGCCGTTTGCGCAAATTTTTATTCTGGAGGGTCGCACCGAAGATCAAAAGCAGGCCGTCATTGAGAAAGTAACTCAAGCTCTTGTAGATGCGGTGGGAGCGCCGCAAGAGAATGTGCGGGTCTGGATTCAAGAGGTTCCGAAGGAGAATTGGGGTATCGCAGGCGTCTCCGCAAAGGCTCTTGGTCGTTAGGCAGTAGCGTCGTTAGAATTCCCGCGCATACGATCGCAGCTCCTCAGATGGGCGGGATTTTGATAGTGCAATCGAACCGACGGTGTATCTGCGCACCTCTTCGAATCTCGCATCTAGGAGCGCTAGAAAGCCAATGTTCGATGATATTGAGATATGATTTACCTCCGTCTCAGTAGCCGCTTGCCAACGCCAGCCGCACATCCGGCGCGATCGTATAGACGGCTTCGCGCTGCGCGCCCCGATTGGGATGATCGACGCGGAACCCCTGATAATGGCGATGCAGCAATCCAGCGCGCACAAGGTCAGATACCGCCCGGCTAACGTTCGTCCGACCGGATCGCAGGATGCGTGCTTCGATCTCCTCATCTTGCTGCTGAGCCAGATCGCGCCCATTTTCCGAGGTTTCAGCCTTTGCAATCAGCTGCGACCGAACCGCTGCAATCATGGCCTTGCGCCGACAGTCGCGATTGGCCAACGGCGCCAGTGCCTGGCATAGCCAGTCGCGTACCGGAACCTGGTTGGCTTCGCTTCGCACATAGGGTCCGAGACTGCCATTCTCTCCTGCGGCTTTCGCGATCAGGTTGAGGATGAGTAACACATATCTGGGACGTTTCGATACCTGCGATACGCGCTCGACAAGATCTGGCAGCGCGACGGTCGGCGGCGCCACAGCCAGCGGGGCCTGTCTGATATGGTCAAAGAGCTCGGCTTGGTGGAACATAGCAGGAATCTAGCACAAGCGATTCCGCTGTGAATCCCCCTAAATGATCCGGCTCAACAAAAATCACCAGTGTCACTTTACCGCCCGGGTAAAGTGACACTGGTGACACAGTCCAAACTTGGCTCGCGTTCCTACGAACGGACGTCATCCGGCAATGTTTCTAGCT
The DNA here is from genome assembly GCF_002953135.1 of Sphingobium sp. SCG-1. Lineage (NCBI taxonomy): Bacteria > Pseudomonadati > Pseudomonadota > Alphaproteobacteria > Sphingomonadales > Sphingobiaceae > Sphingobium > Sphingobium sp. SCG-1. The sequence continues at coordinate 99,121 of NZ_CP026373.1, read as the reverse complement.
GGCTTCCTGACCAACGCCACGAGCGGTGAATCGATCGTCGTTGCGATCGCACCGCGGCTCTCACCACGCGCGGCCTGGCTACAGGCGTTAGCGGCGTCGTTATGGTGTCCGAGGCGCGTGTTCGGCACCTTTGCTGCCGAGCGCGTCGACGAGCCGATCCGTTGGCTGGTCGGTCTCCATCTCCGATGAACCCTGTCATCGGCTTATACCAACTATTGTCAAATTTGAATATCGGGCGTGAGTCTGCGTTTGGTGCTGAACACCTTCGGCCCTTCCCTGTCCTCCGACTAGAGCCGTCGTCGGAGGACTGATCGTCAAGCTGGTCGCAATGTCGCTTGGTGCTCCCCGCGTCCTTGGCGCCGCGCCAGATAGCGGAACATCATGGCCGAGATCGCTGGCAACACCAGCAAGGTCAGCGCGGTCGAGGTAATGAGCCCGCCGATCACGACCGTCGCCAGCGGGCGTTGAACCTCGGCTCCCGTCCCGGTCGCCAAGGCCATCGGTATGAAACCAAGGCTCGCCACCAATGCCGTCATCAACACTGGCCTCACACGCTCCATGGCGCCGCCGATGATCGCATCCTCTTCTGCCGCGCCATCTTCCCGCTGCTTCCGGATCGAACTCATCATCACCAGTCCGTTGAGAACGGCCACGCCCGATAGCGCAATGAACCCAACCGCTGCCGTGATCGAGAATGGAATGCCGCGAAGGAGCAAGGCAAACACACCGCCCGCCAAGGCCATCGGCACCGCACTGAACACGATCGCGGCGGGTATGAACCCACCCAGCGCCATGTAGAGCAGCGCATAGATCGCGACGAAGCAGATCGGCACCACGATCATCAGCCGAAGTCGCGCGGACTGAAGGCTCTCGAACGTCCCGCCCCAGCCCGTGTGCATGCCCGGGGGAAGATCGAGCTTGCCGATCCTGTCCTGCGCCTCGGCCACGAACCCGCCGAGATCGCGGCCCCGCACATTGACCTGCACCACCACCATCCGCTTGCCGTTTTCGCGGCTGATCTGGTTGAGGCCCTGCGTGTAGCTGAACCGTGCCACTTCGCGCAGCGGGATCGACCGCGCTATCTGTCCGTCAGGCGCGGGCAACATCACCGGGATGGCGCCCAGTGTCTCAAGATCGTCGCGTTGGGCATCGGGCAACCGCACGACCACCGAGAAGCGCCGATCGCCTTCGAATAGGAGGCCTGCTTCCCGGCCGCCGAGCGCTGCGGCAACCGTATTGGCGACATCCTCCACCGTCAGCCCGTAACGCGCGGCGGCGAGCCGATCGATCTTCACATCGAACGTCGGCGCGCCGTCAGTCTGCTCGGCGCTCACATCGCCCGCACCGGGGATGGCGCGCAGCACGCCAGCGATGCGCCTGGCCTGCTCGCTCATCTGCTCCAGATCGTCACCGTAGAGCTTGACCGCGACATCGGAGCGGACACCGGCAATGAGCTCGTTGAAACGCATCTGGATCGGCTGCTGGATTTCGGTGCGGTTGCCGATCAGCGGCTTCATGCGGGCCTCGATCCGCCTGAGAATGTCGTCCTTGGATTTCACCTCCGCCGGCCATTCGCTTTCGGGCTTCGGGATGACATAGGTATCCGACGCGTTGGGCGGCATCGGATCGGTGCCAAGGTCGGCATTGCCGTTCTTGGAGAAGACCAGCGCCACCTCGGGCAAGGTTTTGAGCGCATTCTCAATCTGGAGCTGCATCTGGGTCGACTGGTCGATCGAGGCCGATGGCACCCGGAAGTTGGTGACTGTGATGTCCTTCTCGTCGAGCTGCGGCATGAACTCCTCGCCCAGGAAGCCGAAGCTCAATACCGCTGCAAGGAACACGGCCACGCCGCCCATGATAAATGGCATGGGCCGCTCGACCGCTTTGGCGAGCATGGGCGCGTACTTCTCCTTGAACCAGCGGATCGGTTTCACCTCGATCTCGCTGACTTTGCCCTTGATGACGATCGCGATCATCGCCGGAACGAAGGTGATCGACAGCACGAAAGCCGAGGCCAGCGCCACCATCAGCGTGATCGCCATGGGCGCGAACGTCTTGCCTTCGACACCCTGGAACGTCAGCAGCGGCACGAAGACCAGGAAGATGATGAGCTGACCGTACACGGTCGGTCGCACCATCTCCTGCGATGCCTCGACGGTTTCGCCCAATCGTTCGCGCAACGTCAGGAGTCGGCCCTCATGCGCCTGTCGCTCGGCAAAGCGGCGCAGGGTATTTTCGACGATGATGACCGCGCCATCGACGATCAGGCCGAAGTCGAGCGCGCCGAGACTCATGAGGTTGCCAGAGACGCCCAGCCCGTTCATCCCCGCCGCCGTCATCAGCATCGTGATGGGAATGACCGCGGCCGTCACCAGCGCCGCCCGGATGTTGCCGAGCAGCAGGAACAGCACGACGATGACCAGCAGCGCGCCTTCGACCAGATTCTTTTCGACCGTCGCGATCGTGGCGTTGACCAGCTTGGAGCGGTTGTAGACCGGCTCGGCGAAGATGTCGGGCGGCAGAGACTTGTTGACCTCGATCAGCTTTTCCGCCGCGCTGTTCGCGACGATGCGGCTGTTCTGGCCGACCAGCATCAGGACGGTGGAGATGACCGCCTCCGATCCCATCCGACTGCCGGAACCGGTGCGGACCGCGCCACCGATCACGACCTGCCCGACGTCCTTCACGCGCACCGGCACGCCCGCGCGCGTGGCGACGACCGCTTCCTCGATCTCGCTGATGGAGCGAAGACGCGCGTCGGCACGGACCAGAAAGCTCTCGCCGGCGCGCCGGACATAATTGGAGCCTGCCGAAAGGTTCGCCTTTTCGAGCGCGTCGGCCAGCTGCGTGATCGACAAGCCATAAGTCGCGAGTGCATTGAGGTTGGGCTCGACGAGATATTGTTTCACATAGCCGCCGTTGGAGTCGACTCCGGCAACGCCCGGGACATTGCGCATCTGCGGCCGGATGATCCAATCCTGCACGGTACGCAGATAGGCGGCCTTTGCGAGTTCGGTGGTCAGCCGCTCACGCTCGGGCGTCAGGTAGCTGCCATCGGACTGCCAGCCGGGCTTTCCGTCGACATGTTCGGGGCCCTTGCCGTCGGGGTGACGGAAGGCGACGGAATAGAAGAAAATCTCGCCCAGGCCCGTGCTGAGCGGCGCAAGATTGGGCTGGATGCCGGCGGGCAAGCTGTCCTTGGTCTGCCCCAGGCGCTCGGTGACCTGCGCCCGCGCAAAATAGATGTCGGTCGAATCCTCGAAGACCGCGGTGACCTGGCTGAAACCGTTGCGCGAGAAGGACCGTGTCATCTGCAGGCCCGGAATGCCGGCAAGTGCCGTCTCCACGGGGAAGGTGACCTGTTTCTCGATATCGACCGGTCCCAGGGTCGGCGCGAAGGTGCTGATCTGCACTTGCCTGTTGGTGACATCGGGCACGGCATCGATCGGCAGCTTGGTGATCTGCCAGGCGCCGAACCCGACGACCAGCAATGTCAGGAAGGCGACAAGCCATCGGCCGCGGACCGAAAGATTGAGGATGCGGCCGATCATTCTGCCGATTCCTTCTCAACTTCCGCCTTGAGGAGGAAGGCATTGGTCGTGGCGATCGGCGTGCCTGCGCGCAGACCCGACACGATCGCGACAAGGCCGCCACTGCGGCTACCTGCCTGGACGTTTGTGGCCTTGAACCCATCGCGGGTCTTCACGAACAAGACGGTCCGGTCCCCCAGCGTCTGGACCGCGTCCTGCGGCACCATCACGCCGCTCTTCGTCGCGCCGCCGCTGGCGAAGATGCGCGCCTGCACGAGCTGCCCTGGGACAAGCAGACTGCCGCCGGCAAGGGTCTCGACGACCACGGTGGCCGCGCGGGTCTCAGGGTCGACAACGCCGGTCGTCGAGCGCACGCGGCCCTCGATGGTCTTGCCGTCATTAGTGGTGAGTTCGACACGATCGCCGGCGCGGACGCGGTCGGCATCCGCTGGCGGCAGGCTCGCTGTAATCTGCAACCGGCTCGGATCGGCGACGCGGAACAGCACGGTTTCGGCGGCGACAAACTGGCCGAGACTGGCGGACGCGGCGGTCACCCGGCCCGAGACAGGGCTGACCACGATCACCGAACGGCCATCGCCCGCAACCCGCGCTGCGCCGGCTGCGGCGCTGGCGCGCATGGCATCGGCGCGTGCCACCGCAAGGTTTGCCTCGGCGGTCTCATAATCGGCCCGTGGGGATACGCCCTGCGCGAGCAGGCTGCGCTCGCGGGAGAGTTGCTTTTGCGCCAGCGTCACGCGCGCGGATGCCGCAGTGCGGTCCGCCGCGATCGCCGAGGCATCGCGGCTTTCGACCAGCGCCAGTGTGTCACCGGCCCGGACGGTATCGCCGATTCGTTTGAAGATCCGCGTCACGGTCCCGGCCGCGCGGGCGGTCAGCACCGCTTCGGCATCGGGCGTGGCCTCGACCGACGCTGAGGCGGGAATGGCAGCATCGAGTTCGCCCGACGCGGCTGCCGCCACGACAATCTGTGAAGAGCGGATGCCCTCTGCGGTGATTGCAACGCTATCGGATGGCGCTTGCGTCTTTTCGGTCGCCTCGACTGGCGGTGCGGGCGCGGTCATCCGGGCAATGCCGAACCCGGCGCCAGCGGCAAGGGCAAGCGCAAGGGCGGCGCCGGCATAGAGTTTCTGGTGCGATGTCATTGGATGGGTTCCCCCGTGATGGTGCGGCCAGCCAGGCGCGCGAGCCGCGCGCGGGCTTCGAAATGGGCGGTGCGGGCATCGAGCACGACGCCGCGCGCAGCCCCAAGGCCGTGACGGGCGGAGAGAAGCTCGACCAGCGGAGACTTGCCGGCCTCATAGGCGATCCGCGCAAGGCGGTAGGTCTCGTCGGCGGTCGCCTGGGCGTCAGCAGCGGCGGTGACCCGGGCATCAGCGGCGGCCAGTTCAGCGACGGCAGCCTGCCCCTCGGCGCGCGCCTCGTTGCGCGCCATCGCGAGGCGCGCCTCGGCAGCATCGATCTCGGCGCGCGACGCTGCGATGTTGCCGCGATTGCGATCGAAGATGTGCAACGGGATCGAGATGCCTCCGACCACGGCGGTCGAGTTTTCATAATCAAGCCGGCGCACGCCGACATTGGCTGTGATGTCGGGTGTCGCGCGACGCCGTTCGACTTCGAACCGCCGCGACGCCGCTTCGCATTCGGCCTGCGCCACGATGAAGGTCGAGGTTGTTCGCGGATCGACCGGACCGACGACCGACGCTTTCGCGCCGACGTCGAGCAGCGATTCCGACAGGCGGGCGTAGGGCTGTTCGCTCCCGACCAGCGCCGAGAGGCGCGCATAAGCGCCGATGCGGTTTGCTTTGGCGAGTTCGAGCGCTGCGCTTTCCTCATTGAGCGCCGACTGAGCCTGGAGCGCGCGCAGCCTTGCCTCCTTGCCAGCGCCGACCAGCGCCTGCGCGGCGTGGAGATCGCTTTGCGCTTCTTCGACCTCGTCTTCGGCAAGGCCGATCCGGCGGTCGGCTATTTCCGCGGCCGCATAAGCACGCGCCAGATCATAGGCGAAGGCCACACGGGCGTCACGGTCGCGCGCCTGCGAAAGCGCGACGCCGGCTTGCCCTGCGGCCATCCGCGCCGATCGCTTGCCGCCCAGTTCGATCGGCTGGCTATATTGCACTGTCGTTTCGGCCCGATCGAACCCGCTATAGGGCGACGAACCCGCGACATTCTCTGTCATAACGCTGATGCTGGGATTGGGCCGGGCGCGGGCCTGCTCGGACAGCCCTTCGGCGCGGCGTATGTCCGCTTCGCTGGCGGCGAGACGCGGCGCGTCCCCGGCCTGGCGCAGCAGCATCGCGTAAGGCGGTGCTATCTGCCCCTGAGCAGGCGCGGTTTCGGTCTGCGCGTGCGCGCCCGCGCTTACACTCAAGGCCACGACGCAGGTCGCGACCATCATGCCGGACATCGCGCAACGCGGCAGCCGGCCTATAAAGGCTGTCATTTTTCTATTCCCCTGAAAGGCTACAATGTCGGCGCACGCTCAGGCGCGCGGATCAGCCTCGAGGGGGGCGAAGGATCGATAAGGGCGCTAGCGAGCGCGTGCCCGCGACCGTGCCGAGTATCCAGTTCAACGCAACTGGCGCGAGGCCGGCAGTCACCACGGGGGGTGCGGGAACGACGACGGTCTGGAGGACGACATGCGCGGCCATATGCATGAGGTCAGCCTGATCGGGCTTCTCACCTGGCGCCCGACCGTGATGGTCGGTCTCGAGACTGACGACATGATCGGCGTCATGATCATGCGGCATGGCATCGTGCCAGTTGGCGAGCGCCAGCATTCCGAACAGCGCCAGAATCGCCAATAGCGCCGAAAGGCGCATGCGAAGCGTGCCCTTCACAGGGACATGCGATCTGGCCGATAATGCCGTCATGGTGGCGAACCTAACCGGCAAGACGCCGATCGACAAGCAAATCGCCATTGCAGTGCAGCAAAAGCGAAACCGCCGACCATCATTGCCGGGGCCAGTGATGATGGAGATCGTCGATGACGAAGGCGTGCGACCGGGCTTCGCGGTGATTTTCGCGCAGGTGCGGATGGTCCGGCGACAAATCGGCATGATCATGCTCGACCGCATCTGGATTGCGCTGCGGCCAGAGCCAAAGCGCAACGATCGTGCCGATCAAGGCAATCACCGCCATGGCCCCGAACGCCGCTACCTGACCGGCTCCGGCTCCAAGCTGTCCCACCAGCGGGTAACAGATCAGCCAGCAGCAATGGCTGAGCGCGAATTGTGCGGCGAATAAGGCGGGACGGTCGTCGGCATTGGCCGAGCGTTTGAGCAGGCGGCCCGACGGCGTGAGCTCATCGAATAGGCCACGCCGAGTATGAACCATCCGACCAGGATGACATGCCAGAAACCTGGAGTCAGACCGGTGCGCGCGGTCATGGCCGCGAGGATGCCGAGCGCGATCGTCATCGCGGCAGCCGCACCGATCATGATCGTGCGGTCCGCGACCCGGTCGAGGATGCGCGGCAGCGTCAGGGCGGCGAGGATCGAGCCGCCACCGAATGCGGCGAGCGTGAAGGCAACATCGCGCTGGGTAAGGCCAAGGCCTGCGCGCACGATCACGACCGTATTGACGATCACCATCGAGCTTGCGGCCGCCGATGCGAGCGTCAGCGCCAGCAATCCGCGCAGGCGCGGCGTCTTGAGACAGATGCGGATCCCGCGCGTCGTCTTGGCGTAGATGCCGCCTTCCCGAGCCGCCGCAGTGGCAGCCTTCGGCAGCACAGTCGAGACGACCAGCAGTGCCGAGCAGAGGAAGCCGACCGCAGTCCCGGAAAACAGCCAGTGGAAGTTGATCACGGTCAGCAGTCCAGCCGCCAGGATCGGACTGGTCAGGCTCTCCAGGTCATAGGCAAGCCGTGAGAGCGACAGCGCACGGGTATAGTCGCGCTCCTCCGGCAGCACGTCGGGGATGGTCGCCTGGAAGGTCGGGGTGAATGCGGCCGAGGCCGATTGCAGCATCAAGATCAGGACATAGACCTGCCAGACCTGGGTAACGAACGGCAGGCCGAGCGCGACCAGCATCCGGACGACATCCATGCTGACCAGGAAGGCACGACGCGGCAGCCGGTCGGCGAAAGCGCCGACGATCGGAGCAACGCCGATATAGGCAATCATCTTGATCGCCAGAGCGGTCCCGAGCACGGCGCCCGCATTACCGCCGGCGATGTCATAGGCGAGCAGCCCCAGCGCGACCGTGGCAAGGCCAGTGCCGACAAGCGCGATAACCTGGGCCATGAACAGATGGCGATAAGTGCGGTTAGCCAGGACAGAGAGCACTTCGCGATGATCCAGTTCGAGTCGGGACATATCCCCCAGGGGGATATTGACAAAACTTGAGCTATCCCCCTGGGGAGGATAAGTAAAGTCATGTAGCGCGTCGCCAGGGAGTTTGCGGATGACCGAACACAGGCACGAAAGTCATCCTGCGATCGTCAAGCGGTTGAACCGCGCGGGTGGCCATCTGCGCAGCATCGTCGAAATGATCGAGGCAGGACGGCCATGCACTGATGTCGCCCAGCAGCTACACGCCGTCGAAAAGGCCGTCGCCAGCGCGAAGCGAGCGCTGATCAACGACCATATCGATCATTGCCTCATGCACGCCGAAACCAATGACGGTGTCGGATCGGCGGTCGAGGAGTTCCGGACGATCTCAAAATATCTTTAAGCCGCTACGTCCTCTTTGGCCCCGATCATTAAGCTCAGGCGCCCGCCAGGTTACCCTTGGTGAGCGCCTGAAGCTTAGGGTTGCTTGGCGATGGCCGTCACTTCGCCGGCGCTACCAGTCAATGTCAGGTCAAAATCGACCTCTTCGCCCACCTTCGCCGCGTCGGTGATCGCCGGTGCCGCCTTGAACGCCATCGTCATCGCCGGCCATTTGGCTTCCGGGATCGGGCCATGGTTAAGCGTGATGGTGCCTGCGGCCTTGTCGATTGCGGTGACGGTGCCATGACCCTTCGCCTTGATCGCCGATGTCGCGGAAGGCGCCATCGCCATATTGCCCATGTCGCCGCTCATGGCGGCGGCAGGCGCCGCCTGGTTGGTCTCGGCCGCAACCGGCGTTTCCGCCTGTTTGCCGCAGGCGGTAGTCAGGGCGGCGAGGCCGAGGGCGATGGTCAGTCGTGCAGAGTTCATGGTCTTCTCCTTCAAGGTCATACAGGTTGGTGGGTGGGATGTGCCCGTCGCCGCCGGAGCAGCAGATAGGCAGCAGGCAGGACGAACATGGAGAGCAGCGGCGCGGTGAGCATGCCGCCGATCATCGGCGCGGCGATGCGGCTCATCACTTCCGAACCCGCGCCCGAGCCGAGCAGGATCGGCAATAGGCCGGCAAGGATCACCGCGACAGTCATTGCCTTGGGCCGGACGCGGAGCAGCGCGCCTTCGCGCACGGCCGCCTCGACCTGGTCGGCGTCCGGATCGGCACCGCGCTCCTCCAGCGCGTTCTTGAGGTAGATCAGCATGACCACGCCGAACTCGGCCGAAACGCCGGCCAATGCGATGAAACCGACGCCGGTCGCCACCGACTGGTTGAAGCCGAGCAGATAGAGGATCCAGAACCCGCCGGTGAGCGCGAACGGCAGCGTGCCCATGATCAGCGCCGCCTCGTCGAACCTGCCGAAGATCATGTAGAGCAGCACGAAGATGATCAGCAGCGTCGCCGGCACGACCAGCTTGAGCTTTTCGAGGGCGCGCTGGAGATATTCGAACTGGCCCGAATAGGCGATGCTGACGCCGGGCGAGAGCTTCACTTGGCTGGCCACCGCGCGTTGCAGGTCGCCGACCACCGAGGCGAGATCGCGGCCGCGCACGTCGATATAGACCCAGGTCGAGGGCCGGGCATTTTCGGTCTTGAGCATCGGTGGCCCTTCGGCAATCGAGACCCTGGCTACCGTGCCCAGTGTGATCTGCTGGCCCGAGGGAGTCAGGACTGGGAGCGTGCGCAGCCCTTCGAGACTGTCGCGCAGCTCGCGCGGGTAGCGAACGCTGATCGGATAGCGCGCCAGCCCCTCGACCGTCTCGCCGATGGTCTCGCCGCCGATTGCCCCCGACACGATCGTTTGCGCGTCTGCGATGTTAAGCCCGAACCGCGCGGCGGCGGCCCGGTAGATATCGACATCGACATAGCGGCCGCCGGTCAATCGTTCGGCGAGCGCCGAACCGACTCCCGGTACGGTCTTGGCAACGGTCTCGACATCATGGGCGATGCGATCGAGCTGGACGAGATCCGCGCCGGACACCTTGACCCCGATCGGGCTCTTGATGCCTGTGGCGAGCATGTCGATGCGGTTGCGGATCGGCGGCACCCAGACATTGGCGAGACCGGGGAGCTTCACCGTGCGGTCGAGTTCGTCGACCAGCTTTTCGGGCGTCATCCCCGGCCGCCACTGATCACGCGGCTTGAACTGGATGGTCGTCTCGAACATCTCCAGCGGTGCCGGGTCGGTCGCGGTCTCGGCGCGTCCGGCTTTGCCGAACACGCTCTCAACCTCGGGCACGGTCTTGATCAGCCGGTCGGTCTGCTGGAGCAGTTGCGAGGCCTTCGCCGCCGACAATCCCGGCAGCGCCGAGGGCATGTAGAGCAGGTCTCCCTCGTCGAGGTTGGGCATGAACTCGCCGCCAAGCCGGGCAAGCGGCCAGGCCGTCGTCAGGAAGACAAGCCCCGCGATCATCAGCACCGTTTTGGGCTTTCGCATCGTCCAGTCGAGCGCGGGTCGATACGCATTGGTGAGCCAGCGATTGACCGGATTGGCCTGTTCGGCCGGGATGCGGCCCCGGATCAGCCAGCCCATCAGGATCGGCACAAGCGTCACCGAAAGGATTGCCGCCGACGCCATCGCATAGGTCTTGGTGAAGGCGAGCGGCGCGAACAGCCTGCCCTCCTGCGCCTCCAGCGTGAAGACGGGCACGAAAGAGAGCGTGATGATCAACAGGCTGAAGAACAGCGCGGGGCCGACCTCGGCGGCGGCATCGGTGACGACCGTCCACCGCGTGGGGCTGTCGAGCGTCTGATCGGGATGATCATGCTCCCACCGTTCGATCTTCTTGTGGGCGTTCTCGATCATGACCACGGCCGCATCGACCATCGCCCCGATGGCGATGGCGATCCCGCCCAGCGACATGATGTTGGCGTTCACCCCCTGGAACCGCATCACGACGAACGCGGCAAGGACGCCCAATGGCAAGGTCAGGATCGCGACCAGCGCCGAGCGGACGTGCCAGAGGAACAGCCCGCAAACCAAGGCTACGACGATGAACTCCTCGACCAGCTTGTGGGTAAGATTCTCGACCGCGCGATCGATCAGCTGCGAGCGATCATAGACCGTCACCACCTCGACACCGGGCGGCAGGCTCTTCTTCAGGTCGGCGAGATTGTCCTTGACCGCCGCGATCGTTTCGCGGGCGTTCTTGCCGGAACGCAGGATGACGACGCCACCCGCCACTTCGCCTTCGCCGTTCAATTCGGCGATGCCGCGCCGCATCTCGGGGCCGATCTGGATATTGGCGACGTCGCCGAGTCGCACGGGCACGCCGCCCGCCACAGTCTTCAGCGGGATCGCGCGGAAGTCGTCGAGCGACTTCAGATAGCCCGAGGCGCGGACCATATATTCGGCCTCGGCCATCTCCAGCACCGAACCACCCGTTTCCTGGTTGGCCTTTTGAATGGCATCGACCGCCTGGGCGTGGGTGACGCCGTAGGCGGCGAGCTTCACCGGATCGAGCAGCACCTGATATTGCTTCACCATGCCGCCCATGCTGGCAACCTCGGCCACGCCGGGCACGGTTTTCAGCTCGTAGCGCAGGAACCAGTCCTGGATCCCGCGAAGCTGTGAGAGATCGTGATGGCCACTGCGATCGACCAGCGCATATTCATAGACCCAGCCCACTCCAGTCGCATCGGGGCCGAGCGCGCTGCGGGCGCTCGCGGGCAAGCGCCCCTGCACTTGGTTTAGGTATTCGAGGACGCGGCTGCGCGCCCAATAGAGGTCGGTACCGTCCTCGAAGATCACATAGACAAAACTGTCGCCGAAGAAGGAATAGCCGCGCACCGTCTTGGCGCCGGGCACCGACAGCATGGTGGTGGTGAGCGGATAGGTGACCTGGTTCTCGACGATCTGCGGTGCCTGCCCCGGATAGGAGGTGCGGATCACGACCTGCACGTCGGAGAGATCGGGCAGCGCATCGATCGGGGTCGACCGCACCGCCCACAGCCCGACGCCAACCAGCGCCAGCATCCCGATCAGGACGAAGAAGCGGTTGCGGACCGACCAGCGAATGAGATGGGCGATCACTGGCCCGCCACCTTTGCCATGCGCCGCACGGTCGGTCCGGCGGGAGGCTGGTCGAACCCGAAGCGGACACGATCCCCCGTCTTCAGGCCCCGCACCAACGCGGGTGTGCCAAGCTGGAAGGTCATCGTCATCGCCGGCCAGCCGATCGCGGGCACCGGCTCATGGCTGAGCGTCACCGACGTGGCGGTAAGCTGCTCGATCTTGCCCGTCGTCTCATAAAGCGACGTGGCGGACCGGGCGGCGGGTGCCGCCGATACGCCCCCGCCGATCGGCCGCGCCGCGACACCCGACAGACTCGCTTCGGAATCGATCAGGAACTGGCCTGACGCGACGATCTTCTCGCCCTCGCCCAGGCCCGCCAGGATCTCGGTGTCACCGCCGGCTTCCCTGCCGGTTTGCACCTCAGCCGGCCGATAGCGACCCTTGTCGAGCGCGAGCATGACTAAGGTGCGCTTGCCGGTACGGATCAACGCTTCGGACGGCACGAGCAACGCCGGTTGCGTGGCTCCACCGAATGAGACGGTCGCGAACATCCCCGGCCGCAGGCGCCCGCCGCGATTGGGCAGTTCGATCCGAACGGTCAGCGTCCGGCTGTCGGCCTGAGTCGTCGGCAGGATCGCGGAGACGCGGCCCGACAACGTCTCGCCAGGGAACGCGGCAAGCGAGGCCTGCACGATCTGGCCGGGCTTGAGCGGTCCTGCGATCGCCTCGGGCACGGCCGCATTGAGCCAGACGGTGCCAAGACCATTGACCTCGGCGAGCGTCTGCCCCGCCGCCATCGTCATGCCGGCGCGCACGTCCAATGTCTTGATGACCCCGCCGGTTGGTGTGGAGATCGTGACGACATTGTGCGGCCGCCCGCTCCGCTCGACCGACGCGATGGTGCCGGGCGGCATGCCGAGCAGCAGGAGCCGCTGTCGCGCCGCCTGCATCAGCGCCGCGTTGCCGGTGCGGCGGACCGCCAGATACTCAGCCTGTGCGCCACCCCATTCGGGGACGAGCAGGTCGGCGAGCGGTGCGCCCGCGCCGATGATGTCGCCGGGCGCCCGGGCAAAGACGCGTTGGACGAACCCGCCGGCGCGCGCCTGGACGATCGCGACATCGCGCTGGTTGAAATCGATCGTGCCGGTAGCGGTGAGACTGCTCGCCAGTTCCCCGCGCCGGACGGCGACCGTGCGCAGCCCGAGCGACTGCGACGTTGCGGGATCGATCCGCACCCCGGGGGCGTCGCTACCGCTCCCATCGGCATATTTGGGAACGAGCTGCATATCCATGAAGGGCGACTTGCCGGGCGCGTCAAAATGCTGCGACGGCACCATCGGATCATAATAATAGAGCGCCTTGCGACCCGCGTCGGCGGATTGCATCGCGGGTGTCTCGCTCCCCCCGAGATGGGCGACGCCATAGCCTGCACCGCCGGCAACGAGCGCGAGCGCAGCGGCGGCAAGGCCCAGCCGGGTACGCGGTGACATTTCGAGGCTCATCGTGCGTCGCTCCGATAGGTGAGGGTCAATCGGGCGCCATCGGCGGCGACCAAGGCTTCACGGTCGAGGGTATTGAGGGTCGCGTCGGCGAGCGCGGCATAGGCGTCGGCGATATCGACCAGGCTGGCGCGCCCCGCTCCGTAGCTGGCGGTCTCCAGTTTCACCCGCTGCTCGGCGAGCGGCTGCAGGGTGCCCTGTGCGCGCATCCATTGTTCGTGGTGCATGACATGATCGGCGATATCGGCATCGAGGTCGGCGGCGAGCGCGCGGCGCGCCGCTTCGCGCTCTGCCACGACCCGCCCGGCATTGGCCTGGGCTGCAGCGATCCCGGCATTTTGGCGCGTGCGGGTGAAGAACGGCAGGCTGACCGTCACCCCGGCCGAGACATAGTCGCCGAAGCGGGGGTCGCGGCGCTGATAGCCAACATTCACGCCGAAGTCGGACCGCCGGCCGGCGTCAGCCAGGCGTATATCGGCATCGGCCTGGCCCGCCTGGGCATCGATCATCTTGATGGTCGGGTGGCGATCGAGGCCCGCCCGCAAACCAGCTTCATCGACCGGGAAATCCGGGATGGCGCCGGCAATCTCGGGCGCGGGATCGCCGGTCCAGCGGGTCAATGTCGCGCGTGCCCGCGCCACGGTCGAAACCAGCTCACTCCGGCGATCCTGCATCGTCGCGATGGCCTGCTGTCCGGCCAATGTCTGGGCTGGTCGCGCGTTGCCCGAGGCGACTGCGCTCGGTGTTGTTGTGACCACGCGCCCGAGACGAGACAGAACATCGTCAAGCGCGGCAAGCCTGCGCTCTGCGTATGCAAGGTTGATCCAGGCCAGTGCGGTCCCGACCTCGACGGTGCGGGCCTCGACGGCGGTGTCGGCGTCGGCTGCCCTGATGTCGCTCTCGGCACGCGCTTGCTGGGCATGGCGCTTGGCGAGATTGGGAATGTCCTGCGACACGCCGATCCGAGCCATGGTAAAATCGTCACGCTGGGGCTCGAACGCGAGCGGCCCGGAGATCGGAAAGCTCTCCACGCCCACGCCAAGCGTCGGATCGGGGAGCGCGCCCGCCGCACCGCGCGCAGACCGGGCGGCATCGGCGCCGAGCGCCCTGGCCTTGAGCGACGGTGCGTCCTGTAGCGCGCGCTGGAGCGCGGCGTCGAAGGTGAGCGGCCCGGCGAACGCAACGCCGGGAATGGCGGCGAGCAACGGCAAACATAGGAACAATCGCATGAAAATCTCCCGATCCTGAGATCAGGCCGGCGCGGCGCTATCGAATGCGGCAGGACAATATCGGCGGAGCGAGGCACGCTCCGCCGATATCTCAGACCTGACCGTCAAGAAGGACCGGACCAGCCAGGGGCTTATCCTAGCCGGCCGCCGCGCCCGAAGGAGACGCCATGCCAGGCATCGCCTTCATGCAGGCAGTTGCAGCGGTGCCGCTCATTTTCATCAAGTCGCAGGCACAGCTTGCCATGTGCATGGCGTCCGGCACCCAGACGCGCCGGGCGGCTTGGAGTGGCGCACGCGGTCCATATTGCGGTGCCTGACGCCATTCGTAATGGCCTTGGGCCGCGGCGGAGGCATCGCTCTGGGCGAACGCCGGCGCGAAGGTAAACATGGAGAGGGACGCCGCAATGATGGCGGCGACGGATTTGAACCTATTCATGACACTTTCCTTTGGCGATAATCGTGGGGTGGCCGCAGGTCAGGCAGGTCATTCCGATGCGCGTCAGGCGCAACGATCCTGCCAGCCTGACGGCCGGATGCGATCAGCCAAGGAGAGTGGGTGGTTCCAGTTCGGGCGTGAGGTCACTGCCAAGCAGGACCGTGGTGGTCGGCCAGAAAGCGAGCGCAGGACCGGCCCCGCGACTGACAAGCGCTGGAGAATCGTTCCGCACGACCATGGGAACGACACAACCCATCGCTGCGATGCAGGCCAAAGTCATGCCCTTGCAGGGTTTTTGCTGGGGCTGCTGCTGCGCCATCATCTTTATGCAGTCTTCGGACATGCCTGAATTGGTCATGCCCGACATAGCCATCGGCGCGGACGACGCAGTTTGGACCGATGCATAGGCGACCGCTTGGCCGAACAGGCCAATCAGGGCTCCGAAAAGGAGAAAGAGGCGAAGCGCGCGTTTCACTGCTGCTCTGGAGTAGGCCAAGAAGGGGTAAGGCACAACGACATGTTCATAGCCTCCAATACGCCCTGGATGTTCACATCGTTACACCAGCGCATTCGATAGCTCGGCAAGAGCGTCGAAATAAGAGATTCGAAATTCGTCGCACCCTAATCGCGGGTCGGAGATCGGTTACGACGCGCGGAAGTGCGGTCTGCCCTTCAAGCAGACGGATCAGGGGTGCCGGCACCGTGTCGTTGATGCCGATCGCCCGCGACGGGCGGCCATCGGGATCGGAGGGCTTCATCACATCGCCACCATCCAGATCGCATTGCGACCATCATCAGATTTTCGGTGAGTGACACGAAGCCGAGCGGCACGCTGCTCGATCCACCAACGCAGGCACATTTGAGTTCACGACGATCGATGTAGACCGCCTTGAACACCGAGACCGCGCCAACCGTTCCGACAAAGAGTGCGACAGGAACAGACAACCATGGCCAGACGCCAGCGACCATCAGCACGCCGGCAAGCGCTTCGGCAAACGGATAGATATAGCCGTACCGCACCCAGCGCCGCGCCAGGAGGTCGTAGTTGAGAAACATAGTCGAAAAGCGTTCGATGTCCTGCGATTTCAGGATAGCGAGGACGCACATGCTGAAGGCGATGAACCATTCACCCGTGCGCACCGTGAGGGGACTACCGAACGCTGCCTGGCTTGCCGCCAGCGCCATCAGGGCCGTCACAGCGAACACCGCGATCACCGGGCGATAGCTGGTTTCTCCGGCCTGCGCGACATGCTGGCCGAAATGGCGACGCAGATCATCGTAGCCTCCGATGCGTTCCCCCGTGATGAAGATCTGAGGTGTCGTCTTGACCTGTTGCTCTGCTTTGAACGCATCGGTCTCGGCGCGGGTGCGCAGCCAGTGATCCTCTACCGCGAACCCCTTGCGCTTCAGCAAGTCGACGGCCTTCAGGCCGTAAGGGCAGATATGCTCGGGCATCACCATGCGGTGAATGACGGCGGTGGGACGCGTACTCATCTGGTGCCTCGATTGCTTGCGACATGCTGCACCAGCCCCATATAGGGTCCGTACCATAGTCCGGAGTCAAGGCATGATGTCGATGACAATTGCGCGCCTCGCCGAGCAGGGCGGCGTCGGTGTCGAGACCGTGCGCTATTACCAGCGTCGCGAGCTCATGGCGGAGCCTGCACTGGGAGGTCCGACCGGATCGCGCGGCGTTCGCCGCTATGGCGAAGACGATGTGCGCCGCTTGCGCTTCATTCGCGCCGCTCAATCGGCAGGCTTCACGCTCGAACAAATCCGCGAGCTGCTCGAGTTGGACGCCAATAACGATCGCGTTCGCGCGCGGGCGCTCGCTGCACCGCAAATCGATGTTCTGGACCGCAAGATTGCCGAGCTATCGCTAGCACGAGAGGCTCTCACCCGGCTCGCTGCAGAATGCGGCGCATCGTCCGAAGGTCCCTGCCCCATATTGCAAGCATTCGATAGCTGAAGTGATACATGCAAAACCTATTCTGCGATCTCGCTCTAGGCCGATGGCCAGCGGATTGGCCGCTGTCGATGCGAAGGACCAGTCACTTCTGGTAATTCAGCCAGGTGCCCTAAGCGATTTTCGCCATCAGTCGACCTGCCGCACCCTGCTCCGCAGCCAGATTGCGGTTGTACGCCAGTGGCATCCGTGGCGACTTCCAGCGCAGCGCATCCATGATGCCAGCAAGATCCTCGCCACTCGTGAAGAGGTCCTGGTTCAACCCCACCCGCGTCGAGTGCGCACTGATCCCCTTGAGCAGCCGAGCCAGATCGTCGGCTGTCACATCGGGCAGCGCGCCACGATCGAACGCCCGCTGGATGATCGACCGAAAGATCGGCCCGATCGATCCCGGGTGCAGCGCGACGGTGCCAATGTCATACTCAACGCGTGCCTTCACGGCCGGCTTGGAAAGCGTCTTGCGCAGATCCCATGTCTCGCGGCCCGAGATGCTGTCGATCGGCCGACCGCGCACCGCAGCGCGGGCCTTGTAGCGCCGCACCTGCACCCGGCGGAACAGCGGCCCGGCCGTTGTCTCGGCCGCCTCGGTCCAGGCCGCGATCGCCGCCACGGTGCGCGGGCTGAGATAGGCGGTCGCCCCCTCCCCGTCCGGATCGCTCTTGCTACGCAGAATTTTCAGCAGCCGCGCCTCGGGATCGATCGCCTCGATAACATGCTCGACTGCGACCGCCACCAGTTCGGAGGCGCGCAGACCGGTATCATAGGCGGTCGACAGCAGCGCCCGATCGCGCAACCCCGGCAGATCGTCGCCGCAGCTCTCGAGCAAGGCGCGAATATTGAGCCCCCGCGCCTTGTCACGCTCAACGTCACGTACCGGACCTTTGAACCGCAACGGCCGCGCCTGCTTCTGCGCCGCCCCTTTTTCGCGGCGCACGGCCTGTAGCCGCAGCTTGACCAGCGGGGCGGGCGTCGGATCCTTCAGGTCGAGCAGCTGGTGGATCTTGGCGATCGACGCCTTGTAGCGGCCGAGAGACGCCGGTCGGCTCCCCTGCCCCGCCCGCGCGTCGAGATAGTCGGCTACGGTCTCGGGCGTTGCCGGCAGCGCGATCCGGTTGTGGCGTCGACACCAGAGGTCGAATGCTTCCAGATCGGACTTGAGCGCGCGGATGCTGTGCGGCGAAGACGCGGCCTGATACGCGGCGATCAGCGCCTCGTTGACGATGATGCGCTCGCCCGCGCGCATCTTCACCACCGCCCACGACAGATCGTCGGCCGCCGCCATCGGCGCAGACGCCGTTTCCCCAGCCATCAGGGCGTTGTCGTCGAGATGCGCGAAGTGATCCATCGGCGCGATGTGTAGCGCATTTCGTAAAGAGAGGTCAAATATGGACATGCGATAAGTGCAATTATCGTGTGTCCATAATCCTGTGGCTATGTCCGGCGAAACTAACCTAGGTGTTTGGTTTCTCAATTGGTTGCGATAGAGACTGGATTGATGGCCTCGCTCTCCCCTTTCCATGCCTCCAGTGAGCAGGCAATGCTCCTGCTCGGCCGACTGGATGGACGCCTGCAAAACAGCCCATGGGCTGACATTTGGCTGGCCCGCGCGCGGTTGCAGGGCGCAGCCCAACTCGCCGGTCTCGCCGGCGCGCCAATCGACGTCCGGCATTTGCAGGATTGGATTTGCGGACGCACACCCCCTCCCCGCGCCTCTGAAGGGTTGAACGATCCTGTCTCTGTGGCAGCGGTGTTTCATCTCGCGATCGAGGCTAGCATTGGCGATAAGGGGCCGCTGGCGCGCGCGACGCTCAACGTCTTGCGCACTGTGCTTGACGATCGATCCGAAGCCGAAATCTGGGCAGGCAGCGACATGGCCTATTTCGGTCCGGCGTGGCGGCAGGCTCGTATCGAAGCACAAGCCCCCTACCCTTCTGCCTCGCTGCACTCCGTCGCCGATCGGATTGCCGCCATGCTCAAGGCGGTCGTCGTCGCCGAGCAATCTGCGGTGGATGTGACCACGATCGACGGTCGGACGCTCATGCTCGAGCCGAGGGCGCGCGATCGCGCCTGGCTTGTGGCCAGCCATGTCCCTGCCATGCTCCATCATGCCGGGCTCACATTGGGCGCCCTGCCTTCGCTCATTCTGTTGCCGAAATTCCCGCCACACGCTGTTACAGAGTTGACGGATCTCATGATGCGATCGCTGCTCGCGACCTGCCAGTCCGGCCTGAAGGATCTCGACTGGATCGAGCGTCAAGGGTCAAAAGCGTTGGACGTATCGGCAACGCGCCGCAGCCGCGCACCGCTCCTCGCGCGCCTTGCGCTTGCCTATCCCGGTCTTCGCCCATCTGCAGTGGCGCGGCTTCTTGAGGTCACGCCGCAGGGAGCACGCAAACTGGTAGCCAAACTCGGGTAACGCGGAGGCTACTGCCAATGCGCGTCGAGCAAGATCTTGATAGCGGCCTCCGCTTCGTCCCGAGAACCGCCACCGTGTGGGAGCAAGGTGATCCTCACCCCCTTACGGTCCTTACCCTCAAACCGAAGCAATGGCTTTCCGCTCTGCGACGCCACGGTTTCGATCGATCCTGACCTCTTGGGGGATCCTGACCTCTTGGGGGGATCGGCTGCCAGTGCCAATGCACGGAGAATATCAGGCACCGCAATAGGAGCGCCCTCCCCTCCCGATCGCGCGCTGAGCGCCGCTGCTTCGGCAAACACCCGCTGGCGACGATCATCGGGCTTCAGCAAGGGCTTGATGGTCGTGACGTGCTTGATCCGCAAATCCTGCGGATTGGGAAAGGCGACCATCAGTTCCGCTGGTAGGCGCGCGAGATCGAGATAACGGCTCAGCCAGCTCTCGGTGACGTTGATCCGCTCGGCCATCACCTTTTGCCGGCCCTCATAATAGGCATCAAGCGCACGAAGATAATCGCGGGCGCGTTCCAGATCGCTGAGGTCTTCGCGCGCTCTGTTCTCAATGTCCGCAATGCGGAACGCTTCCTCGTCCGACAGTTCGCGAATATCGATCAGGAAGCGGAAGTCGGGATAGTTGTGGCCGCGTAGCCAGCTGATCGACCAATGGCGTCGCGCGCCGCAAATCACCTCGAAATCATAATCGGGCTCACCGCGCACGCGGCGGACGATCGCGGGCATCTCTTGGCGCCCTTGCGCCTTCATGCTCTCGATAAGGTCGGCGCACCGCTCTTCGTTGAGCAAGGCATATTCGCGGTTATGTCCTGCCCACATCCGACAACGCGCGGGATCAACCAATTCATGGGTGCGGCTGACGACCGTACCAGCCGCCAGTTCGGCCAACCGATTCTCCCGATTTGTCAGAACATTGGCGCCCAGCCCAGGCCGGCGCGGCGCGGGCACACCATCTTCGGGTGGATTGATTCCGGCGGCCAGTTCTGCTGCGAAACTCGCATTCTTTCTGCTCATGAAGCCGTTCCTTCACCCGGAATTGCACCGGTGCAATTTTGTCGTTTCACGCCAGACCTTCCTTGCGCAAACGGCTCAAATGGCTGGGCCACATAGCCCGAATATCCAACTCGAGTTCAGCATTCACCCCATCGAGATAGGTGAGGCAGCGGTTGCGGACGGCACTGCTCGTCACAGGACCGTCGAGCTCATAGACCGTCATCAAACGGGCCGTCGCATTGTCGATCTCAGCAGAGTCTTTGAGCGGCGTGCGCACCATCGCCTGACCAAACAGCGTCCGCATCAAATTGAGCAGTTCCTTCTGCATCGATTTGTTCTCATCGACTTTGGAAGCGACAAAGCGCAGAAATCTCAGGGTCGGTGCAAAACCACGTTCGGCCAGCGTCTCGATGGTCTCATCAAGCATCGCCAGAAACGCTGCGGTCGAGGAAAAGTCCATGACGGTTGGAGGCACCGGCACGACAAGTGCGTTCGCGGCGCGCAAAACCGACAATGAGATCGCGCCAAGGGCCGGGGGCGGATCGAGGACAATGACATCGAAGCGATCAGAGATGCTGGCGATACCCTCAGAGAGGCGATCGATAAGCCCCCCCTGCCCCCGCGCCATTCGGGCTGCGATCTCATATTCCGACTGGAACAGCCGTAAATTTGCCGGGATCAGTTCGAGACCGTCGAAATGCGTTTTACGCAGCGCATAATCGAGCGAGGTCTTCTCCTCTTCCCGGAGAAACGGGTAGAGCGTATCCTCCTCGCTCAGGTCGAGATCCGGCACATAGCCGAACAATGTCGTCGCAGAGGCTTGGCTGTCGCAGTCGATCAGGGCAACGCGGTAGCCCTGGATTGCGAGATATTGGGCAAGGT
The DNA here is from genome assembly GCF_002953135.1 of Sphingobium sp. SCG-1. Lineage (NCBI taxonomy): Bacteria > Pseudomonadati > Pseudomonadota > Alphaproteobacteria > Sphingomonadales > Sphingobiaceae > Sphingobium > Sphingobium sp. SCG-1. The sequence goes on along the minus strand of NZ_CP026373.1, from coordinate 77,860 downwards.
GGACGGACAGGGTCGATTTGCCGACGCCTCCCTTGAAGTTCTGGACGGCCACGACACAGCATGGATCGTCGGCCGCTCGCCAGGGCCTGGTGCCGAACAGGCCTCGCATGTCATTGAGCTGGGCAAGCGTGTACCCAACCCTGCGGTTATTCTCGGTTCGCGGCGGCGGCGGAAGACGTCCGTCCTTTTCGGCGTCGCGAATTGCAGCGGGCGTCCGCCCGACGAGAACAGCGGCCTTTCCGATTGGAAAAGTGGGCTCGCGGCGTTCATCCGCCCGCGCGCTGCGCGCTGAATCGCGAAGGCGCTCCAGCACCGATGAGGTCCGCTGGGCAAGCGCCGCCACCGAGAGAAGATCATGAGTGTCGTCGATGTCTAGTGATGCTACCACAAGGCGCCCCTTTGCGAAACTCGGGGCACTATAGCGCTACTTGTGCTTTTTCGTCAAACAGAAGCGCTATTTCGAAAGTCTGCCTCCGGCATGGGCGGCAATTGCAACGAAACCGGCTGCCAATCGCCTACTAAGCGGCCCATCCTGACTCGGTGGGGGCACGACGAAATTGCACCGGTGCAATTTCGCTTATGGACGCCCCCTTCGGGCAACGAAACTCTCGCAAAAACCCGTCCACGAACTGATCAGCTTCGCGCCCTTGAGCTTCGCCAGACGGTCGCCCATCTGCTGGCGGTAAGCGTCGGCAATGAGGTCGATATCCCACCCGCCTCCGTGCGACCGGGCAATCGCGGCCAAGCCTTCGGCGTTGAACCGGATCGTTCCTTGCGGAAAGACGATCTCCGAACTCTTCTCCGGCGTGACAAGCGCGCTGATAGCGGCCTTCACTATCGATCCCACTTCCACCGGTTCGGCGATCGTCTCCACAGCCCCCTCCCGGCGCGCCTTGCGCCCCGTCGAGTGCCGCTCAATCTCATCGACGGTCGCGATCTGCGCTGGCGCATCCTTCGGTTCGAAACGGAACTCGATCTCGGTCACCGTCCGGCCCTGCCGCATCTCCTTCCACTCGACTCGGAAGTGAGCCAGCTGATCGATCTCGGCCTTCGCCTTCTCGAGCACCTTGCGACGAAGTTGCGCGAAATCCGTATACACCTCAGGCGATATGCCAAGCGCTGCACGCAGCGCCGCCATATCACCCTTCCAGGTCGACTGCCGGCGATGGAGCCGCAGCGATCCAATCTCATAGAGCTTGAGCGCGTAGCTTGATCGGAAGCCCAGCACCGCCTGTCGATTCAGGACAGCATAGCTCTCAGACTCCTGGATGAGCTTGCGCGCATCAGGCGTAAACTCCCATTCGATCCACCCCGCATCGGCGCCGTCTGTATCTTCCGCCTCTTCGCGGGACGACGAGATCAGGGAAAAGCGCAGCGTCGCTTTCTTGCCGCGCCAGGACCGGTCGTCGATCGCGAACAGGGTCCGGTGAAGTTCCTCCAGCATGTCGGAGATACGTTCGTTACCTTTATGGCCGCGGCGAATATCGGCCTTGCGCATGCGATGTGGCCGGTCCTGCCAAGCATCGCCGCCTGCGGTCAGGATCATCAACGCGAGCAACCGGGAGGCCGTCAGGCTGAGCGATTGGCCTTTGACGAACTTGATCTCAACAATGCTGCCGGGCTTGGCGAATTCTTCGCCACCTTTCGCCTGCAAGGCAGCTGCAACGCGCATAGCACGGCCAGGCGCCGAATCGGCTTGCGCCTCTTGCGCTGCATCGGCGCTTAGATTTTCCGCATGTTCCATGTCATATAGGCCGAACGCATATGGGCAGATTCGCCCAATTGCTGCCTGACCTGTCCTCGCTCGTCAAGTCAGGGCAGGCTGAAACACTTTTGTGGCCCCCATGCGGTCAGGTTAGAAGCGTGTGGCACTTGCGCAAAAACCTTGTGATTCCGCCGAGTCGCGATGCGATTCGCATTCTGCCCGTTTTCGGCTCGCTCACGCTCGATAAACCCGGCAGAATGAGGCCATTCCGCAGCCCCGGATCGCCAGATGCCCTCGCCCCCACTCGGTCAGGATAGCCCCAATAGGTCAGTTATCACCCCCCGATCGGTCAGGATGCCGCCCCCGCCGGGTCAGGCAATATCCCCCGTGCGGTCAGGTTAAACGCGATAGATTATTGAAATTGCAGACCTTTTCGGCCCAGAATCTGAATCACTTAGAATCATGAATCCTTCCGCTGCAAGCAGCGGCGTTGTTTCAGAATGATTCTTGAGGGTTACGCAGGCGATTCGCTGAGGCTTTACGGTCGGACAGGGTAACCAGTGCCCCCTAGCTGGGGGGATACCGCCAGACCGGTGATCCACGATAACACCCCGGTCTCGATCCTTGGCAGATTCGCCGTGCGACGAGATCCTCAGCGAACCGACCGCAGCTGCATAACCGCTCGTCGCCGCTGGGCAGACGCAGTGAGGAGCTCGCATGATCAATTTTGCCAAATTCGAGATCATCGGAAGGATCGGTGAGATCGACGCCAAGCCGAAGGTCACGAACATCTCGGTGTGCGCGAACTATCGCCGCCGCGGAGAAGGCGACCAGTGGATTGAGGACAGCTACTGGAACCGCGTCGTCATTTTCAGCGACGGCCAGCGGAAATATATCGATGAGAAGGCCCAGGTTGGCGATCTCGTGCGGATTGCCGGACGGCTCCGTGACACCTCGTACGAGCGCGACGGAACCACGCACTACACGACCGACCGGATCGTCGAAGAGTTCGGTGTGCTCGCGGCAAAGGCGGCATAGGTCGGAACAGGCAGCGCCGATCGGGTGAGAGGGGAGGGGGCATGCGCGGAGCGAACCTAGGTTTTCGATAGGAGTTTCGGGTATGCCAGCCACCATCGACGCAGCGGTTCGTGCCAAGCAAATCGTCGAGAGCTTGGGCGGACGCTGGTCTGGATCGCGCGGGGAGTGCCGCTGCCCCGCCCATGACGATCACTCGCCTAGTCTTTCGGTCCGCCTCGGCACCAAGGCGATCCTGTTCAAATGTTTCGCGGGATGCACCTCGACCGATATTCTCAAGGCGCTGGATCGTCATGGTTTGCATGACCGGGTGCCGGTCCATGTCGAGCCACGCGCGCCAGCGCGCGATCTAAGCGGCTTGGCCAAGTCATTGTGGCAGCACAGCGTCCCCATCGGCGGCACACCGGCGGAAGCCTATCTTCATGCTCGTGGCCTTTATGCGCCGAACCCAGACCTTCGCTTCAATCCACAGACGATCATAGGGAAGGGGAAAGATCGGCGCAGCCTTCCGGCAATGATCGCGGCGGTGAGAAATGAGCTGGGCCTGGTCGCGGTCCACCGGACATTCCTCGATCCCACAGACATTTTGCGTCGGCCCTTCCGCAAACCCAAGCTGGCGCTGGGTCTACTCGGCTCGGGCAGCGTGCGCTTTGGTGAGCCCGGTGACGTTCTGGGCATCGCCGAAGGGATCGAAGATGCCCTGTCCGCCATCGACTGGTTCCAATTGCCGGTTTGGGCTGTGCTTGGTGCCGAGCGCTACGCCCATGTCGGCATACCGTCCCATGTGAAGCGCGTCATCGTCTTCGGCCAGCGGAACACGGCGGCGAGGATCTGCCTGAAGAGGGCAGGGGAGCACCTTAGCGCCAACGGGCGAACGGTGGAGGAATGGCTCCCATCCGAGCATGACGATTGGAACGATGCCTTGCGCGATCGGCTTGCCCGCAACGCCGTTCCTCGCACCGTGATCCAAACACACTCCGACTGAAGAGAGGAGAGGGGGCCTCCGGCTTGTTGATCCGGTGATGAGCACCGGACGATACGATGGAGGCTTACCATGCGCACCTCAGCCGCTGCTCTCGAACTCGATTTCACTGAACCATCCATCACCGCCGCGAAGGCAGTCTCTGCCGTGCTGAGCAAGGGCGAGGGCATCGACCGGCCTGGCCTGCTCCGGACGATGGAAACCGCTTATGGTTCAACCGCAGCCGATGGGCATTGGTCACTCCGCGACGCCTATGATGTGCTGGAGCTGGCCCAGGTCCTGCACCTCGCCAGGCTCGACCTGTCGCAAGAGCCCGCCGAGTGCCTTGCGGCTCTGATTGCGCTCACCGCATCCCTGCCGACGCATACTGTGCGCAGCGAAGAACAGATCACGCTCCAGCAATTTTCGACACCGGTCGCGATTGGCTACCTTGCCGCGCTCGCCGCTCGCATCACCGCTGCGGATACCGTCCTGGAGCCCTCCGCCGGCACCGGACTCCTTGCCGTTTTCGCCGCGCGCGCGGGCGCCAAGCTTATCCTCAACGAGATCGATCCGGCGCGCGCCGGCATGCTTGAGGCAGCATTCCCCACCGCACCGGTCAGCCGCCACGATGGCGAACTCATCCACGATCTGATGCCGCTGTCGATCCGCCCGACCGCCGTGCTCATCAACCCGCCCTTTTCCCGCAGCATCGGCCGGCATGCCGATCCGCTTGCCGCATTCCGCCATCTGCGCGCCGCCCTGCAGCGGCTTGATGCCGGCGGGCGCTGCGCCGCTATTCTTCCCGATCGCGTGGACACATCGAGCCGCGCCTGGGCGAAGGCGACCGAAGGCTGCGCAATCACGCTACACGTCGAATTGCCCGCGAATGCCTATGCCAAGCATGGCACCAGCCAGATCGTGAAGCTCATCGTTCTTGAAAAAGGCTTCCAAGATGACGTCGCCATCGTTCGGTGCAGCTCACTCGCCGAAGCGCTCGCGACGATCATCGCTTCCGCCGCCAGCGTTACGGAACTCCCGCGATTTTCCCCAGCGCGCCTCGCATCGACCCGGGTGGTTGGATCCCTGCTCGGGGGTATCTCGAGCAGGCCCCGGCTTTCGGCCCCGATCGCCAAGGCCGCCCCGCCGCTCGGTGCGCGCGATATCGACTACGACGTTTTTGCCGAACCCGTGCCAACCGGTGAGGCGGTGGGGGTCTACCTGCCATATCGGCCGAGCCGCATTGCCATCCCCTGCGCAACCCCGCATCCGACCGCTCTGGTGGAATCGATCGCCATGGGGTCGATTACGGCACCGCGGCCGTCCTACCTTCCCAAGTTGCCGGCCCGCGTCGTGGAAGACCGGGTGCTGTCCGATGCTCAGCTCGAAACGCTGATCTACGCCGGTGACGCCTTCGAGCGCGATATCTCTGGCCTGTTCAAGGCGGCCGAGGAAGGATTGTCGCTCGCCCCCGACGAGAATGGCCAACCTTACCGGACCGGATTCTTTCTTGGCGATGGCACGGGTGCCGGCAAGGGTCGTCAGGTTGCCGCCATCATCCTCGATCAGTGGCTACGCGGGCGCCGCAGGCACATCTGGATTTCCAAGACCGAGACGCTGCTGGAGGACGCACGTCGCGACTGGACTGCCGTCGGCGGTCTCGCGCTCGACATTCAGCATCTCAACCAGTGGAAGTTGGGCACACCGATCGGCGCGGCCGAGGGCGTGCTTTTTCTCACTTATGCGACGCTCCGCTCCAATCGGGGCGAAAAGGGCACACGCCTTCAGCAGATTCTGGACTGGGTCGGTGACGATTTCGACGGCATGATGGTGTTCGACGAGGCGCACGAAATGGCGGGTGTCGCCGGCGGCGAAGGCCGGTTCGGCACCAAGGACGGCTCCGATCAAGGCATCGCAGGCGTGCGTCTGCAAAACCTGTTGCCCCGCGCCCGCGTCCTCTACGTCTCCGCAACCGGCGCGTCGGACGTCAACAATCTCGCTTATGCCACCCGGCTTGGCCTGTGGGGTCCGACCACCGCCTTCGCCGATCGCCGCGCCTTCGTCGACAGTTTGCGGCGTGGCGGAATCGCGGCAATGGAATTGATCGCCCGCGACATGAAGATGCAGGGCCTCTATGTTGCCAGGGCGCTCAGTTTCGCCGGTGTCGAATATGACATCCTCGAACATCGCCTCACGCCCGACCAGGTCGAGGTTTATGACGCCTACGCCGATGCGTGGGCGATCATCCACGCCAATTTGCGCACTGCCCTCGATGCCACCCGGGTGACGGACAGCTTTTCCAACGACACCTACAACAGCGGCGCGAAGGCCGCAGCGCTGTCGATCTTCGAATCCACCAAGCAGCGTTTCTTCGGCCAGATCCTGATCGGCATGAAGCTGCCTTCGCTGATCCCGGCAATCCGTGCCGATCTCGCCCGGAACGAGAGCGTCGTGATCCAGCTCGTTTCGACGTCCGAGGCGATGCTCAACCGGGCACTCGCCGCGCTGAATGCCGAGGACCGGGCAAATCTGGACATCGAGCTGTCACCCAAAGAGTTCGTCATGTCCTATCTGACGGCCGCTTTTCCCGTTCGACAGATGCAGACCTTCGTCGATGACACCGGCAAGACGCGTTCCGAGCCGATGTCCGACGAGGAAGGCCGTCCCATCCTCAGCCAGGAGGCGCTCGAGATGCGCGACAATCTCGTCGAGCGGTTCTGCTCCCTGCCGATCGTGGGGTCCGCCCTTGATCATATCATCGGGCATTTCGGCACCGATGCGGTTGCCGAGGTTACCGGACGCAGTCGGCGCATCGTCATCGACGAGCACGGTCGCCAGCGCATCGAGAGCCGTTCGCCGCGAACAAATCTTGCCGAGACCGATGCTTTCATGCGGAACGAGAAGAATATCCTGATCTTCTCGGATGCAGGCGGCACCGGGCGCAGCTATCACGCCAGTCTCACCGCCGAGAACCAGTCGCGCCGCAACCACTATTTGCTTGAGCCCGGTTGGGGCGCCGACGCGGCCATCCAGGGACTCGGCCGCACCCATCGCACGCATCAGGCAAGCGCGCCGCTGTTCCGTCCAGTGTCGACCGACTGCCGCGGCGAGCGGCGCTTTATCTCGACGATCGCCCGCCGCCTCGACAGCCTGGGTGCCCTGACCCGGGGTCAGCGGCAGACGGGTGGGCAAGGCCTGTTCGACCCGCGGGACAATCTCGAAAGCGACTATGCCAAGGAATCCCTCGAAACATGGTTCCGCCTGCTGGCCGACGGCAAGCTGCGCTCGACCACGCTTGGCGAGTTCCAGACCCTCACCGGGCTTGAGCTCGAGGGCGAAGGTGGCGGGCTGAAGGAGGAGCTGCCGCCGATCCAGCGCTGGCTCAATCGCATTCTCGCGCTGCGCATCGCGCTGCAGAATGCGATCTTCGATGAATATCTCGGCCTGATCGAGGCTCGGATCGAGGCGGCGCGCGAAGCCGGCACGCTCGATCTCGGCGTCGAAAGCATCAACGCCGAGCGGATCACGATCCTTGATCGCACGGTCATTCGGCGCGACCAGACCAGTGGCGCCGAAACCGAAATTCTGCGCCTCGAAACGGAGGAGCGCTACAAGCCGCTCCCGCTCGAACGCGCCCTGCGGATCCTGGGCGATGACGCGCGTCCGATCGTCAATCGCAAGTCCGGCAAGGCCGCGATCCGGTGCAGCACCTATTCGCTCACCGACGACGATGGCGAGATCGTTCGCCGCTACGAGCTGGTTCGGCCGACCCGTTCCGAGCGAATGCGGCAGGATTTGCTGCTCGAAACGATGTGGGAAGAAACCGGCGAGGAGGAATTCTCGGCATTGTGGCAGGCCGAGGTCGAGGAGATGCGGGACAAGACCCGCATCAGTACGCTCTACCTGGTCGCGGGCCTGCTCCTACCGGTCTGGGATCGCTTGCCCGACGATCATGTTCAGGTCTGGCGTCTGAACACCGATGATGGCCAGTCTTTCCTCGGCCGGATCGTTCCTGCACCGCTGGTGTCGAAGCTCGCCGACGCTTTCGGGATCAACGCCGCCATCACCGTGTCAGGCGAAGACACCGCAAAGCATGTGATGACGACCGGCGATATATCATCCGTTGGCGCTTACCGGCTCAAGCGGAGCCTGGTCGCCGGCCAGCAGCGCCTCGAACTGCTCGATTGGCCGCACACGCGGCTTGCCGAACTCAAGGCGGCCGGCTGTTTCACCGACATCATCCAGCACAGGACGCGCATGTTCGTCCCCGTCGCGAGTGCCGCTGTCGTCATCGCGCGCATCACCGCCTGACCATCCAGGGCCTCTCTCCTCGCTCAGCACAAGAGAGGGGAGGGGGCCTTCGGCTTTGTGGGCCTGATGTGCAGGCTCGCGTGACCGTCGCGGCGGCGCGCCAGTTCCAGATGGAGACAAAAAATGATCCAGTCCGTCAAGGTCAAGAACCTCTCGCTGTCGAAGGACAATGTCCGTAAATCGAGCCGAGAGGTCGGTATCGACGCCCTCGCCGCCAGCATCGCAACGCAAGGCTTGTTGCAGAATCTGATCGTTACCCCGCTCAAGAAGTCGGGCCATTTCACCGTCAAGGCGGGTGGGCGCCGGCTGCGCGCGCTCCAGAGCCTGATCGAGCAGGGCAATCTGCCCGTTGATCATGTCGTGCCCGTCCTCGTGCTAAGCGACGACGACAACTCGGTCGAGGCGAGCCTCACTGAGAACTTCCAGCGCGTTCCGATGAACCCGGCGGATGAAAGCACCGCGTTCAATTTCCTCATCCAGAAGGGGATGACCGCCGAGGACGTTGCCAAACGGCAGGGGGTCACCACCCGCTTCGTCGAGCAGCGGGTGCGGCTTGCCGAGCTTGCACCCGATGTGTTCCAGGCTCTCGCTGCCGGCGAAATTACCCTGGGTGTCGCCCAGGCCTATGCCGTGACAAGCGACATCGATCGTCAGGCTCGCGTCTTCGCACAGATGAGCACTTCCTATTACGGCGATCAGCCCGACAATATCCGGCGCGCGATCCTCAACGGCACGATCAAGGCGAACGATGCCAAGGCGCGGTTCATTGGTCGCGATGCCTATGTCGCGGCGGGCGGCCGCATCGAGGGTGATCTCTTTGCCGCCGAGGGGGACGAGAACTGGATCGACGTCGATCTTCTCGAAGATCTTGCCAGCAAAAAGCTCGAGGCGGCCGCAGCCGAACTCGCGCAGGCCGAGGGTCTCGCGTTCGTGACACCAATCGCGGCCACCCACGTCCCGTACGATCTTGAGCGTCAACTTCATGAGTTTCACGCGCCCGCACGGCCGCTCACCGAGGTAGAAACCGCGCGCGTCGAAGCGCTTTCGGTCGAGAATGACCAACTCGTCGAACAGCTTGAGGGCGAACTGGCCGAGGGGACGCCGGAGGCCAAGGCGGCGAACGACCGCCTCGACGAGATCGAACGCGAGCTTGAAGCCATCGAGGATTCCTGTCGCGAGATCGATCCGGCGCTCAGGGCGCAGATCGGGACGTTCGTCTATATCGGTGGTGATGGCGAAGCCCGGGTTCACACCCGAATGTTCAGTGAGAAACCCGTCGTCGATCCGAATGCTCCGCCCAAGGCAACGGGCGGTGGCATCGGTGACGACGGCGTCGGCGGCATCGATCATGGACCCAAGCTCAGTGCAACGCTGATCGACGAGCTGGCGACCCAGCGCCGGCAGATCCTCGTCGCCCACATCGCGAGCGATCCGGCGATGGCGCTGGACCTCACCATCTTCCTGATGGCGCAGAATGTCGTCTTCGAGCCGAACTACGTTCGCAACCACTCGACGCTGAAGTCCAGCGCTGCGCAATTCCCGATTTTCGGCTTCCGTGACGAAGGGTCGATGGCGTCGCAGACCATCGAGGACCAGCGCCAGCGTCTCGATACGAGCTGGGCCGGTCACAAGACCATGACCGAACGGTTCGACGCCTTCCGCGCGCTCGACGACGAGGCCCGCGGCAGTTGGGTGGCCTTCTCGATCGCCCGCACGCTGGAGCCGAGCCTGAATGTTGCCGAGGGCGGACGGTCCAACGGGTTCCATGATCATCTTGGCCGCGCGCTCGACATCCAGGTCGAGCATTGGTGGCGCCCCACGGCCGAGAATTTCTTCGGCCGCGTCAAAAAGGACGTCATGCTCGACGCGCTCGAGGACATTGGTGGGCCGATCCTGCGCGGGCGCTACAAGGATGCCAAGAAGGGCGACCTTGCCGCGACCTGCGCCTCGCTCTGCAACGGGCAGGGGATCGTCGAGACCGAAATCCGCGAAAAGGCGGCGGCCTGGCTGCCGGATGCGATGCGCTTCGACGCCATCGAAAAGCCCGAGACCATCGCCCTGCGCTCGACCTTCGTCGACGAGGCTGATGATGTCGATCCCGGCGATGATGGCGATGACGAGTCGGACCTCGAAAACGCGACGCATGACGGTCAGGACGATTTGAGCGAGGCGGCCTGACGCGCGCTTGCACGGTTCGAGGCGACTGGGGGCGGCACTCTTCGCGGAGTGTCGCCCCTTCTTTTGTGCCCCGACGGCGGCCTCTCAGAGGGGAGGCTGCTGCTCCGGGCTCGCCTCAATCAGACCAGGAGAACTTGCCGTGGCAAAGACCACCGATAAACCATCGCCCGCCGACACCATCACAAACGCAATCATCGACAAACTCGAATCCGGCGTGCGCCCTTGGGTGAAGCCTTGGCGACCCGGCCTTGGCGGCCGTCCACTTCGCGCGACCGGCGACCCGTACAAGGGCATCAATTGCTTCTGGCTGTGGCTCTGCGCCGAAGGCGCGGGCTACGATTCGCGCACCTGGATGACGTATAAACAGTCGCAGGCGCTGGGCGGCCAGGTTCGCGAAGGCGAGCGGTCGCAGATCGCCATCTTCTACAAATCCTACAGCAAGACGGTGGAGTCGCCCATTACCGGCGACTCCACCGACGAAATGCGCCGCGTGCTGCGATCCTACGCCGTCTTCAATGCCGATCAGATCGAGGGGCTGCCGGAGAAATTTTATCCATGCCCGGTCAACCTGGTCGCCCCTGACGACGCGCTGCCGGATCGCGCAGAGCGCTTTCTCGATGCCCTTCCGGCGAAGGTTCACCAGAGCGGCGATCGCGCCTTTTACGACCGCGTTGCCGACAGCATCACGATGCCGCCCGCCGCGTTGTTTTCCACCCGCGCGTATTTCGCGTCGACGTTGGCGCATGAGGCAGGGCATTGGACCGGCCATCCCGACCGGCTCAACCGAGAATTCGGCAGGAAGTTCGGCGACAACGCCTATGCTTTCGAGGAGCTTTGCGCCGAGATGACATCCGCCCTGCTTGGTGCGGATCTCGGCCTCCCGACCGCTCATATCGACGATCACGCGGCATATATCGGCTCGTGGCTTGCGGTGCTGCGCAAGGATTCCCGCGCCATCATGACGGCTGCGGCAAAAGCCGAAGCCGCCGCCGCCTTTCTCCTCCGCGCAACTGGCCTCGCCACGTCGGACGAAGCCAAGGAACAGATCCGTGAAGCAGCATGATTGCGGCGATCGTCCGCCCCGACCCCGGCGCCTACCACCGGTTCGCCGTAGCGTTCAGCCGCGGCAAGGACAGGGGAGGAGAGGGAGCCTTCGGCTTTTTGAGCGCGCCAGAGCGCTCGAAGGAGGCTCCCATGTTCTACGACACGCTCTACCGCCACAATCAGGCCCTTTCCCCCGCCGGTCTGGACCATCTGCCAGCGGCGCTCCACGCGCTCAACGCCGCCGTCGACGACTGTCAGCGTGCCGGCAAGCCGGTCGCGGGCGATGCGGCAATCCTGCTCCTCATCCGTCATCTGGCAGACGTTGCCGAACGCGATGCGTCCGGCGTCAACGCTCTGCGCCTCCGTTGCGAAGCGGATCGCCTGGCAGTCGACGCCGCGCCGGCACTGCTCGACATTGCCGGGACGAACGTAGGCGGAAACTACCACGCCAAACGTACTTTCCACTATCAGGCGCGTCGCGCGCTTACCCGTCTCGCCACGGCAATCGGCCTCGACGGGGACGACGCCCGCATCAACACCGTCATGGGCGGCGATAACGAAGACGGCACGACGGAGCTGCGCCACGCAGATCTCGCCATTCGCGTGGTCCCGCGCGGTTTTCTCCCGGACAGCGAGGTATCGATCAGCCGCTGCCGCGACGGGCAGGAGATCGGCAAGGCGCACCGCGCGCCGATCACCGAGTTGCTCGACGTGGCAGCGTTCCAGCGCCGGATTGCTGGCATCCCCGGCGATGGCGGCGCTCTGCGCCTCGCAGCTGCCGCCTGAACCCCGCAACCATTGGAGACCTCTCATGGGTTGGCTCTTCATGCGCGATATGGGTGGCTACGGCACTCCGCGCTCCTATCTCGACAACCAGTTCACCTATGCGCACGCGGATCATCGTCTCACGGTTCTCGCGTCGTCGATGGTCGGTTCGACCTATTATGCGGCGTGCGAACGGATCGAGGCGTAGGGCGCTCGGGCTGTCTTCGCCGTCGTGTGCCTGACCAGGCAAAGCACCGGCGCGCGTGACGGCTGCACGTTTGGCTACAAAGACATGACGGAAACGATGGGACCGTGCGAGAGCGACTGCCCTGCCGCAATTCTCGATGAATTGACCGACACCGACAGCATTTACGCCTCCGAATGGCGCGCACGCTGCCGCGCCAACCTGGTTCGCAGCAAACTGCAGCGCGCCAAGCCGACCCCGAAGCCGGGGCAGACCATCATCTTCGACGAGCCCATCCGCTTCAATGACGGCGAAGATCGGGACCGTTTCACGGTCATTGCCAACCAGAAGGGCAAGGCACCGCTTTTCCGCGATCCTGTTACCGGCACCGTGTGCCGGGTCGCAAAATTCAGGACGCGCGGCTACCGGCTAATCAACCCGGTCATCGTCCCGAGGGACTCGACCAATGGTTGAGCGCGCGTCGGTGATCGCGGCCTGGGGCGCTGGCGTCGAGTCCGCCGCCATGATCGTGGAACGAGGCGAGCCATCGAAATGATGCTGTTCGCCGATAGCCTCAGCAACAGCCCAAATTTTTGCCGTCGATCTGGATCGGCGGGCAAGGAACCGTTCCATATGAGCAGAACACGCAGCAATCGCCCATCTTGGGCCTGAGCACGGCATCGCAGCCTGAACAATCGTAGAAGAACTGGCAGGCGTTCGTCGGCATCACCTCGGTTTTTGCCGTGCCACACTCGGGACACGTGATTGTAGAGCTAAGCTCAGGAACGATGTCAGACATAGACATAGCCCAGCCAGAGCAGAACGGCGCCGACCAATAAGCCGACGAGTGTGACCGAGCGCATGGATCGAGACGTGCATTCGCCACTAGGCCCACAGCGCGCAGCCGCTACTTGTTGCCGTACAAGGAGTGCGGCGCCAGTCAGCAGACAGAGTGCGCCTATGGCGAGCAATGTTATGCGATAGGGTAGTGCTGCCATGGCAATCTCGGCGAGTCCCGCCGATCCGATGCCAACTGAGGCGAGCAGAATTGGGAGGGCGCAGCAGGATGCCACGCCAAACGCAGCTGCAGTTCCGCCAAGTATCAAAGATACGGCTCCGAGACCCGTTGGACGAGAAGCGTTGGCTGGTAACTCGGACATGGCGATTCCTTGCGATCGGTTCGAGCCTGTCTTACCGTCTGTAGCCACTACAGACTCAAGCGGTATTTTTGACCATGACAATATCCGGCTTCATGATCCCGATTGGCGAACTCTCGCACCGCACGGGCTGCAACATCGAGACAATCCGCTATTATGAGCGAATTGGCGTGCTCCCGGTGCCGCATCGCCGAGGTCGGTACCGCACCTATGGCGCGTCGGATGTGCGGCGACTGTCATTCGTGCGGCGCGCCCGCGAGCTGGGCTTCCCGATCGACGCGGTACGAGTGCTGCTGGCAATTGCTGACGGAGGCGCGCCTTCGTGCGAGCAGGCTAGTGATCTGGCGAGCGCCCACCTGAAGGAGGTGCGCGTTAAGATCGCCGACCTTCGCCGAATGGAGCAGTTGCTGAGCAAAACAGTCGATGCCTGCCAATCGGGTGACAACGTCAGCTGCCCGTTGCTTGAAACCCTCTGTACGGCAGAATTACCGGAAGCGGTGACGCCTCTCGGGATCAGTTTTGAGTGATCGACAGCGTCGCCAAGTCCTCTTGACGTCCCGTTTCGCAGCCTCAGCTTTACGCTCCGAATGGCGGTCGACAAGCTGATCGGCGGGACCTCTCGTGAGCACGGGCAGCCGGACCAGCTCCTCGATGACATCAACGATACGGTCGTAACAGCTCGACGGCTTTAGCCGCCCGGCCTCGTTAAATTCCTTGAATGCTATTGCGATGATCAACCGGTCCGGAATTGTAATCATCCGCATTCAGCGCCCGAGCAGCCGCAGGGTGTTGACCGCGTTGAACGACTGCGGCACGCCATTGCTGCCGCATGCGACGGTATTTCGTCAGCACGACCCTCTCGCCCAGCAAGGTCGATAGGATCGTTGCAGACGCAACACTTGCGTTGGTCGCATTCCAGGTGGCGCAAGCCCGCAAGCACATCGAGCAACGCATGTCGATGGCGCAATGGCTCGACGCATTCCACCGTGGTCAGCGCGCAGGCTGACCGTTCTCACTACCTATGGAAACTCCCATGGCCGATCGCACTTCTGTCGCGATCCGCATCGGCGGATCGCTGTCCCCTGACCTCCTTCCCGGCTTCTGTGCTGCCGTCGAGAGCGACGGGGCCTTCACGGATTGGGAGGGCACCGCGTTCGATCCGTGCGATCTCGATACGAGCGTTCCCTTGTACCTGGCCGACCATGAGGTCGCCTGGGGCCGGTTCGAGGCAATCGAGACTTTCTGTGTCGATCATGCCCTTGTCTTCGCCCGCTGGGCTGGCAGCGCTCCTGGGGCGTTCGGCCCAGAGCGGGTGGTCTTCGATGGCACGACCATTCGGAGTTTCAGCGCCTCTGACGATGACGAGATCCTGATCTCGGCGGAAACGGGGCGCGGTCTCGGCAGCTATGCGACGATGTTGTCGCATCTCGCAGCGGCGGAATTGGAGATACCTCCGTTTCGGATAGACGGCAGCCTCTGAAGACAAAGCGAAACCGGTCTGTGTCGACACCTCCCCGCCAGAGGATGCCGCATATGGGCGCCCGCGAGGCGCTGGCAACCCGCGAACGGCGGGCCGAGTTGCCGTGGTGCCACGGCTGCCCGCACCACCCCTTGTTCGCGAGTTTCCCTCGGCTGTGCCTCGGTGCCAGCCCCCCTTTTGCGAGCGCCCGGAGGATGCGCATCCGGCGGAGAGGCCGCCGGCACAGACAGAAAGGCTCGCTATCATGTCCACATCGCTTGCAGCCGCACTCGCGGCACTGGAGCTAGGGCACCTCGAACCCCGCACTGAAGACCTGAGTGGCATGGCCCCGCCACCAACCGAAGCGCTGGAGCAGACCGTTACCGCAATCTGGAGCGATCTCTTCACGACGATGGCAAACACCTCGATAGAGCGCGATATCGAAGACCTGGGCTGGGGCCTGGTGAACCTCTTCCACCGCGCCGCCGCCAAAAAACACGGGCTGGTCGATCGGTTGACCGACGACATCCGCCTTCTCCTCGCTGAACAGGACGGCTCCGAAATCAGCACGGCCAATCTGGAGGAAAAGATCGATCTCGCCAAGAAGGTCGAGGAATCCGCGGGTGCCTTCGAGATCATGCGCGATGTCGCTGCCGCGCATTACATCCGGGAGACCGGGAGATCGTGGGTGCCATCGTCCGGCAATCGCATCTCGCTCGGCGTCACCGCAGGGATCGTCGATGGCCATGCCTTCCTGCGGGCGCGCGGCGAGCGGGCTCTGAACGCCAACACCGCGCAGGGTACGCCGGTCGTGTTCGCAGGTGGCCGCCTGTCCTTCGCCAACAACGAAGACATGAAGACGTTCGCCGATAACCTGCTGGCGACCCTCAACAAGGTTCGCGCCCATGTCGGCGACATGTATCTTGTGCATGGCGGCGATATGAAGGGTATCGAACGGCTTGCAGCGTCCTGGGCCGAGCAGAACGGCATCCAGCAGGTGCGGTTCGGTCTCGATCGCAAGCTCGGAGATCGCGCCGGCTTCCGTCGCAACGAGCAGATGCTCTCGCTCAAGCCGAGGTTCGTGGTCGCTTTCCAGGGCAATGGCGTGACCGAGCGGCTCGTCATCGAAGCCAAGGCCCGTGGGCTCCGCGTCGTTGATCGCCGCGGTCCGTTGGGAAGCCCTCCTTCAGCAGCTCGTGGCGGTGTGGGCTGAAACCGCAGGCCGCCGGTTTTCCGGCGGCCTGTTTCTTGCGCAGCACGGCCGTCCAACCCTGAATTTCTCCGGGCGAGAGGGGAGGGCGCTGCGCCGTTGATGCCGCTGAAGAGCTGGAGCCTGCAGATCGTCTTCGCAGCCCAGACCCGGTTCAAAAGTTCACAGCCATCCGCGCCCGCCCGCGCTGCGTCGGGCGCCGACTTGCTCACAGATCGGAGATGATGATGCGCGATTTGCATGATGAGGAACTGCGCGCGCTGCTTGCGTTCCGGCAGCGCTACGGGCGCTGCTGGAAGGCGGCCCTGCTGGTGCGCTGGTCGACCGGCGTCGATACGTATGAACCGGGTTCGTCGCATTTGCGCCATCTGCGCAATATCGGAGGGCCGCGCTGGCTGATCCGGCTTCCGGCCGTCACGCTCGATGATGCGGCGCGGCGTTTTGCCGGGATCGTCGATCCGGCGCTGGTCGCCATTTTTATGGCGAATGCCACGGGTTTTGCCCGCAGTGCGGCCGGGAGCGTGAAAATCGCGCACGCGAGTGCCGCACATTCGCTGGCGATCGCGATCGAACTCGGCCTCAAAGCCTTTCTGATGAAGGCCGGCTATGCCGATGACTGGAACCGCGTCCATATTCGGCATGACCTCGAAAAGGCCCTGGCGTTGGCCATGGAGGCGGGCCTGTCGGGCCTGCCTCCGGAATTACCGGATCTCATAGCGATCCTCTCGCCGGCCTATGGCCGCCACCAGATCGACGCCTTGTTCCGGGGTGGGGCCTCACCCTTCGATGTGACCGACGCCTCTCTCTGCGTCGACCGACTCCTTGTCGCGATCCACGCGCAGATCGCGTGACCGGCACCGCCCCCATCAGCCAGTGCGCCGGTTCGAAAGGGCGCTCGCCGATCCCATGAGGCCGGGGATGGGTGGGCCTGCGCCGTATCGTGCGACTGACCGCCATGATGTCTGTTGCCACAAGGGTTGCCGTCACTTGACTGCGGACGGCAGTCCAAAATGGGAAAACGCTGACCGCCGGTTATGGGGTCTCAGCCTGGCGGGGATTGCGGGGCGATAGGGCAGGGTTTCTGCACCGGTTCCTGGGTTCATAGAACCAAAGCCACCATCCCTTCTTTTTGACCTGATCCCTAAGTCGGTCGGTCGGTGCTTCCAACCCGCTCCCCTTCGGGCCGAGTTGCCGTGTGCCACGGCTGCCCGCACCACCCCTTGTGTCGGGGTTCCCCTGCGCTGCTGACACGCTCCGGTGGAAGCACCGCCCATGCCCGCCTTTTTCGGGGGTCAGTCGAAGGGACGGTCCCTTCGGCACCCAGAAAAGGAACCTCGACATGCAGAACCTCGTCATCCTCGCCGGCAATGTCGGCGCCACGCCGGAAGCCCGCACCACCCAGGGCGGCACCAAGATCATCCACTTCAGCCTCGCGACATCGCGGCCCAAGCGCGACAGCAACGGCAAGATTGTCAAGGACGACAATGGCCGCCGGATCGAAGATACCGAATGGCACCGCATCACCTGCTTCAACGGCGTCGGCAAGACTGTCGAACAATATGTCGACAAGGGAATGAAGGTGATGGTGCGCGGTCGCATCCACTACACCCGCTGGACCGACAACGAGAATATCGAGCGGTACGGCGTCGAGATCATCGCCGACGAGGTGACCTTCCTCACCCGCGCCAAGCCCGCGAGTGGCGACCAGGGCGGCAGCGACAGCTCGGTGGATGATGACGAAATTCCCTTCTGAAACCCGCGAAAGCCCGGTGGCATCAGCCACCGGGCTTTTTGCTGTTTGTGCGTTCATCCGTTCGCGCTTGTCAGAAATCCATATATCCAATATTATCGATATATGGACAATGATTCTGCGATTGGCGCTTTGGGCGCGCTCGCTCAGGGAACCCGGCTCGACGCGTTCCGCCTGCTGGTACGGCATGAGCCTGATGGATTGGCTGCAGGCGAGGTTGCCCGTCAGCTCCATATCCCCCAAAATACGATGTCATCGCATCTGGCCGGGCTTGCCCGCGCGGGTCTGATCCGTGCTGAACGCCATAGCCGCCAGATCATCTACCGCGCCGACCTTGATCAGCTCAAGGCGCTTACCCTGTTCCTCGTCAAGGACTGCTGCGGGGGCAGGGCGGAGTTGTGCGAGCCACTGATCGCCGAACTCGTTCCTTGCTGCTGAGAGCCTGCCATGCCGATCGACGTCATCATCTACCACAATCCCGATTGCGGCACGTCGCGTAATACGCTGGCGATGATCGAGAATGCGGGCATCGAACCGCACATTATCGAATATCTCAAGACGCCACCCAACCGGTCACGGCTTGTGTCACTTATCGCGCGCATGGGCCTCACGCCGCGGGGGTTGCTGCGCGAGAAGGGTACGCCCTATTGCGAACTGGGGCTCGACAACCTTGCCCTCACCGATGACGAACTGGTCGATGCGATGGTGGCGCGCCCGATCCTGATCAACCGCCCGATCGTAGTCTCGCCGCTCGGCGTGAGGCTCTGCCGACCATCCGAAACCGTGCTCGATCTGCTGCCGACCACGCAGCGCGGCGCATTCAGCAAGGAGGATGGCCAGCGCGTGATCGATGCCGATGGCAAGCGGGTCTCGCCGTGACCGCAGCGCCCGATCTTTGCGCAGCACCGCATCCGCCTGCCATCAGCGGCTGCGAGCGCTATCTCAGCATCTGGGTGGCGCTGTGCATCGTCGTCGGAATCGTGCTTGGCTATGGTCTGCCGGGCCTGTTCAGCGCGATCGCGTCGGCAGAAGTTGCGCGCGTCAATCTCGTGGTGGCGGTGCTGATCTGGCTGATGATTGTGCCCATGCTGCTCAAGATAGACCTTGGTGCGCTGGGATCGGTGCGACAGCATTGGAAAGGCGTTGGCGTCACGCTCTTCATCAACTGGGCGGTAAAGCCCTTTTCGATGGCGCTGCTGGGGACGGTTTTCCTGGGCTGGCTGTCCCGTCCGCTTCTGCCGGCTTCCGAGATCAGCTCCTATGTCGCGGGGCTCATTCTGCTGGCGGCCGCGCCCTGCACGGCGATGGTGTTCGTCTGGTCCAATCTGTGCGGCGGCGAACCGCGCTTTACGCTGAGCCAAGTCGCGCTCAACGACATCATCATGGTCTTTGCCTTTGCGCCTTTGGTGGGCCTGCTACTGGGGGTGGCCTCGATCGCGGTGCCCTGGGACACGCTGCTGATTTCGGTGCTGCTCTATATCGTTGCGCCCGTCATCGTCGCCCAGGTTGCGCGACGGGCACTGCTCTCCTCGGGCGGCGAAGCCGCCCTCGATCGCATACAGTCAGTGTTCGGCCTGGTGTCGCTGGTGGCACTCCTGATGACGTTGGTTCTGTTATTCGGGTTTCAGGGCAGGGCGATTGTCGCGCATCCGCTGGTCATCGCGCTGATTGCCGTGCCGATCCTCGTGCAGGTTTATTTCAACGCGGGGCTGGCCTACTGGCTGAGCCGCCGGTTTGGCGTGGCCTGGTGCGTCGCAGCCCCCGCAGCCTTGATCGGCGCCTCGAATTTCTTTGAGTTGGCCGTCGCGGCGGCGATCAGCCTTTTTGGCCTCAATTCCGGCGCCGCGCTGGCGACGGTGGTCGGCGTGCTTGTCGAGGTGCCGGTGATGCTCTCGGTCGTGGGCATCGTGAAGGCAACGCGCCCCTGGTACGAGCGGCGGGCGGCGGCATGATCATTGCCCGTGTCGATCATGACCAAATGACCGTTCTCGCCGAGATGCTTTCGGCCGAAGCGCTGCCGATCGGCGATCTCGAAGCACTCTACAGTCGCTTTTACCGGTTTGACGATGGCAACGGCCTCGTCGGCTTTGGCGGTCTCGAAGGCACTGGGCCGGATCGTTTGCTGCGCTCTTTCATCATCGCATCGCCGCGCCGTGGCAAAGCGCTGGGCGGCGCGATGTTGGCTGCGCTGGAGCGCGCCGCCGCTGACGAGGGCGCGACATGCCTGTATCTGCTCACCACAACGGCCGCGCCGTTTTTCCGTCGCTTTGGCTATGGCCCGGCCGAGCGGGCAGATGCGCCGGCGCCGATTGCCGATTCTGCGGAGTTTCGATCGCTTTGCCCGGCCGATGCCGCCTTTCTTTCCAAACGGATTTGCTGATGTCCCGCCTGCGTCTCTTGGCCGATCCCGACCTCATGCCCGCGCTCGATCCGGCGGTGGTCGTGCGCAATCTCGCTGCCGGTCTTGGTGCGCTCGATCATCCGCCGCGCATTCTGCTGCTCTACGGTTCGCTGCGCGATCGTTCGTTCAGCCGTCTCGCGGTCGAAGAGGCTGCCCGGCTGCTCATTCTCTTCGGGGCAGAGGTGCGTATCTTCGATCCGCGCGATCTCCCTCTGCCCGATCAGGTGCAGGGCGACGATCATCCGGCCGTCCATGAATTGCGTGAGCATGCCCTGTGGTCCGAGGGCATGGTTCGGTGCAGCCCCGAACGCAATGGTCAGATCACCGGCATCATGAAGGCCCAGATCGATCATCTGCCGCTCGAATTTGGCGGCATGCGCCCGACCCAGGGGCGAACCCTCGCGGTAATGCAGGTGTCGGGGGGTTCCCAGTCCTTCAACGCGGTCAATACGCTGCGCCTGCTCGGGCGCTGGATGCGCATGATCACCATCCCGAACCAGTCGAGCGTCGCCATGGCGTTCAAGGAATTCGACGATGGCGGTCGTATGCGCGCCTCAAGCTATTACGACCGCATCGTCGATGTGATGGAGGAACTCGTCCGCTTTACCATCCTCACGCGTGGTCATGCCGACGAGCTCGTCGATCGCTATTCCGAGCGCAAAGCAGCGGCACTCAAGCAAGATGGGGCAAAAGATCTGACGACGCAGGCCGTCAGCTAATGTGTCGCAGCCTTTGCCATGCTTAGATGTGTGTCGTCCGGCTCGCCTTAGCGGCAATGGCCCGCCGCATAGCGATCCCACCGGAGCACCGTGCCGGTCGCAATCATGGCGCAGCTGATATCGCCGATCGCGGGTGCGGCGCACCAGGCACCGGTGCGATCCCCCTTCGCATTGCCGGTCGATCGGCATTGGAGCTTCGGGCCTGCGACAAGGATATGACCCGTGCCAGCGCGGCCTTTCGCGCCGCCCAGCAACCGCACCAGCGTGTCGCGCGCGACAATGCCGCTGGCGCGCGGGCAGGGCTGTCTCCTGCGGCACGAACCATCGATCTCCCGCGCCGCTATACCCGCGAGCCGGATCCGTGGTCCCTCGCGACACCAGATCGGGCCATCGCCGTCCCAGACCCTGACGGGTGTGCAGGCGAACGATTGGCCGTTGGGCACGACCGCGACGGCAAGCAGAAATACGGCGAGCATCAGCGCTCAACCGGGGCGGTAGCGTGAGTCATGCGTCAGGAAAGAGCGGCAATGTATCGGACCGGGCTGCGGACTCATCGGCGAGGATATCATAGCAGCGCAACCGCTTGGCGAGGTGCCGCGCCAACTCCGCCGTCGCACGGCGACGCGCAACGGCGTCACCGCACCGAATACTGGTCACGAGGGCCGGTTCGGCCGTTGCGAGCGAAACCTCGAGATGGAGGGCCAGGCTATCTTCATCGACTCGGAGCATGGCCGGAGAATAGAACAAAGAAAGAACATCCATCAAGGACGAATTCTTGATCTAGCTGTAGAGCCGGTCATCCCACCAGATCGGCTCGGGGAGATCGAAGCCGATCGCCTTGGCGTCGGGATGCTCAGAATTGATGAGGATGTTGCGATCCACCCGCGCCGGGATCGAAGGCACCAGCAACAGCGCCGAGCGCCCCGCCGCGAACCACGCCTCGCCAAACGCCTTGCAGATGTCTTCGCGCTTGCCGTCCCACCCGGGAAATTTCGCGCTTGGGAAGATTTCGTAGCTGACGCCATTGGGTATGGTGATGCGGATATAATGCTGGTTGGGCGGCATTACGGTATTCGCGTGGACGAGCTTTTCGAGCATCGCCGTCGAATAATGTTCTGACGTGTAGATGATCGGGCTGGCTGCGGTGTTCCACCGTCCCGGATAAAGCCGGGCGCCCTCGCTGTCATAGATCGGATGCGCGCCGTCGGGATCACCGATCCGGAAACAGGTCAGCACGCGGTCGGTGATTTGAGCGCTCACGCGCCGCCGCCATAGGCCGCCCGTCCCAACAGGTTGACGACGACATCGGCACCGGGGCCGGTCGCCAGTGCCACGTCGAGCGGGGCCTTGTCGTCGAGCATGGGGTGCGCGCGGCCGAGAAAGTCGCGGACTTTGGCGGGGTCCTTGTAGATATCGAGCGCGAAGCTGAACACCTTGGCGATCCGCGCCAGTTTGTCGCCTTCCTCGCTTGTCAGGCGCTTGGACGCCGATTTCTTGCGGCGATCGAGCGTCGCCTTGGAAATGAGGCGGAACTTGAAGCGGCTGTCATTGGGCGCGACAGTGTCGGCGAGATGATCGAGCGCGCCGACCGGCAGGCCTTCGAGAATCGAATAGCTCAGCCCCAGGCGCGTGTCGCCCTTCCGGGGCGCGACCCCGAGCAAGGTCTCGATCGTCATGGGCTGGCTCGCCATCTGCTGCTCCTGTCTCATCTGATACGAATATATGTCTCATATGAGGAAAGCACAAGCGCCGCGTGATATGCGTAGGGTGGGGCCATGACCTCTTCTCACCGGCAGCTTCACCCCGCTCTTTGAGGCGCAATCCTTGGTCCGGCGGGCCGCCTAATGCGATCAACCCGTAAAGGGTCCGGTCGCTTCGCTACGGCTTTTGGCCTGCGGCAAAAAGTGATCGCGGCCACCCACCGAACACTTCGGGCGCCAGTCGAGCGGGGATGAACCCGCCGGCAATCAAGGAGCCTCGACATGTTCACCGACATCAAGATCGCCCGCCTGAGTGCGCTCGGCCTCTCCAAGACCCTCATGATCGCAACGATGGTCATCGGTATCGGCAACCAGTTCGCCGTCATCACCGCCGACGACTTTGACGGCGACGTGGTCGTCATCAACGAATATGATCCGTTCAGCTGAAACTTTCAGGCGGGGGCATGCGCCCCCGCCCTTATTGGGCGAGTGCCGATTGGACGATCTTACCGAGGAAGCGAGCCCGCATCATTCATTCGACCCTGCGCGAGCGCATCGTCGAGCATGTCTTTGTCGGTGAAGCGCTGCGCCGCCTGTGGCAGCTGGGTGTGACAGACGTCGAAGTGCTGCGCTCCGAATTCGACGCGGGCGGCTATGATCTGGTCATGGCCCGCCGCCGGGTGACCCGCCATATCCAGTTCAAGACCAAAATCGTCGGGGGCAAGACCGATGAGGTCAAGATCAGCCTCAAGCTGATGGAGAAGCCGAGCGGATGCGTCATCTGGATCGTCGTGACGCCGGATCTTCTCTTCGACCATTATCTGTGGTTCGGCGCGGGGCCGGGGGAGCCGTTGCCGGATATCAGTCCGTTTGCCGTCGCCAGACACAGCAAGGGGACGGCGCAGGGCGAGAAGAATGAGCGGCCGAACCACCGCAAGCTCCGGATATCCAGGTTCGAGAAGGTCGTGAGCCTGGACGAGATATTGCTTCGTTTGTTCGGTGATCTGGCTGATACAAAAGATGTTTGAGTGTTCGGGGCGGCTCCGGCTGCGCCGGACCGGGCTCTAGGCGAAACGCCCCGAGCCCCGTGCCGGGTCTCGGTAGGGTCGACGCGGAGCGCCTCTTCGAGGACGTTCCAGCGCCTCCCCCCGAACCGTGCTTGCACCTTTCAATGCACACGGCTCTCCATTCCGCTGGTCAACCGGCCGCCGTGGAGATGGACGTGGCATGAGCGACACAGAACGATAGTTCCGCGCCGCCGAGCCGATTGTTTCCACGCCGTCATCGGTCCGCGCCGCTTGTCCTTCAGCCTGTTGGGATGATGCGCTTCGAACGGACCATCAACATCGCCGCAGCTCTCGCATTCGCGTGCGCTGAGGCGTGTGATGATATCGTTCGTGCTCAGCGCAAGGCGTGAGCCGACCGTGGTGTTATCCACGACCGACCGTTGCCAAGGCCGAACGTTCAGGTGCTTCAACCTCCAGAGCATCTGGACCCGCAGTTCGCCCCGAACCATGGTTTTCACGCCATAGTCCGTCCCCAGTTTCAGATTTGCCATGGCCCGCGCCCGCGTTATGCGCTGCCGCGCCGCGATGGTCGCCAGCAGGCTCCTGAACATGACGAGTTCAAGGCCGTCGAGCGAGCTTTTCACGCCGTCTGCGATCGCATAATAATTGGCGAGGCCACGTAGCTCCGAGTTGTAGGCAATGACCATTTCCGCGACACTGGAGTCGAGGAACTGCGGACGTACCCGGCCATTCCTCAGATCGAGGTTGCCGAGTTTCTTGCGCCTGCAGAACCCATAGACCCGAGACCTCGGCACCCACAGCTTGATATTGCCCCGCGTTGGTCGGCGACGGACACGACGTGATCCGCCACCGACCTTCGACCGCCCTGCCATTGATCCGGCAGACCGCAACGTGAAGGCGCAAACGTGGAAGCCAAGGAACGGCGATCCCTTCGATGCATCACTGACCCGCGTCTTCTCCGGTGACACTTCAAGGTTGAGCCGATCACGAAGGAACGCTTCGATTTCAGCCCTGATCCTTGTTGCATCAGCCTTGCTGCCGATTACACCGACGAGAAAGTCGTCGGCGTAGCGACAATAGCGCAGGCGCCGGAAGTCCGGGTCCATTGGATCGACAGACGGACATGCCCGCCTTTCTTTCGTGACTGCCTTGATCCGCTTCAACAGGTTACGAACCTTGGCATCGTCCGCGCCACCGGCGCGGAGCGCATCGATCTCGGCACGATAATCAGCGATCTGGCGAGATAGACGCGTGTAGGCAGGATTTGCCCTGCGCGTTTTTCCCTGATCGAAGCCGACCCGCATTTCCTCCATGAACTCATCAAGCTCATGGAGATATATGTTGGCCAGCAAGGGCGAGATTACGCCGCCCTGAGGGGTGCCGCTATAGGTCCGCTCGAACGTCCAGTCGTCCATGACGCCCGCCTTCAACATCCGTTCGATCAGACCGATGAACCGAGGGTCATCGATGCGTTTCGAGAGAAGCCTAAGCAGGATGTCATGGTCGATGTTGTCGAAGAACCCGCGAACATCCACCTCGATCAGCCATTTCATGCCTGTCCAGGTATTACGGATCTCTTCGAGCGCCGTATGGCACGAGCGCCCCGTGCGGAACCCATGACTATGCTTTGAGAACACAGGATCATAGATTTGCGCGAGGACGATTCGAGCCGCTTCCTGAACAATGCGATCATCGACCGTAGGGATGCCCAATGGGCGCATTTTGCCATTGCCCTTGGGGATATAGACCCGTCTGACCGGTCGGGGGCGGTAAGTGCCATCGGCCACCTGCCGGGCGAGATTGGCTAACCTCTCAAGCGTCATGCCGTCGAAGCTTTGCCCGTCAACGCCCGGTGTCGCTGCACCCCGGTTCCGGGACACTTTGACATAGGCCCGTTCGTAGAGATGCGACGATCTCAACAAGCGGTGAAGACCATTGACCCGCTTTCCCGCCCGCGACAGGGCCGGAAGAGTCTCGAGCCTTCTCAGGATAATAGCGGCCTGCATCAGCAGTTCCTTTCCATCGATTGGTCGAGTTACGCAGAACTGCCGTCCTTCCCCCGCACCGGGCGGATTTCACGGTCGATCACTCGCCGCTTGTACCGCCGGTCCGTCCACCTCGCGGTGGCTGTCCCGGCCATTACACCGGGCATTCGAGTACTATGACGGCTCCGTCGCCATGCAGGTCCGATACGCTGGCCTGTTTAGGCGATCCCGTAGTTGCACGAGGAGGAGTCGCGATGCGTTTAGGTGCCCCGTTCGTTTCCTTGATCCCCTGACCGGGGCCGCGCCGTGCAGACTGGCGGCGATTCGCTAGGCCGCGCTCCTCGCCCTGCACGAAATGGCGTGTCATCCGCGTTCGCCATCGCTCACCTATTAACCGCTGGAAACTGGGATTCAGACAATCCAGTCTTCACCATGCGCACCTTGCCCGGAGGTCAGCCGCCCGACTGCGGAGTCAGGCTTCGATCCCTTCACCGACATGCTATGGTCCCGTTTCCCTTTCGGAATCTCAGCCGGCTCATCACCAGCACCGGTAAGTCGGTCAGGCAGAAACTGTGCCAGTAAGTTTCGTTCGGTAGAACACTCCTTTCTTCTCGCGCCACAACGGCGCACGCCCATCCGGGTCACGATCCCTGCCGTGAGCGGCATACAGATCCATCGATCACCTCAAAATACCCCTATGCGGATGTAATCAGCCCGCGCGTGCGGGCCGGGCGGCTGCGCGAACGACCGATGCGTGTCGCCGCGATCTTCATGAGCCGCTGGAAGGATGGGCATTCCATATGGTTGGGGGCCGGGCAGGACGCGGCATGATCGAGGCCATTTTTCAGGGCGCCCAATTGCCGGATCGTGCGGGTCAGCTCCTCCGCCTTCGCCGCAAGCAGGGCCTTATCGACCTGCGGACGTTGCCCGCTGCCGAACATCATCCCTATCTCGCTGAGGGAGAATCCGGCCATTTGCCCAAGTGCGACAAGCGACAGGCGCTCGAGCACATCATGGTCAAAAGTGCGCCGCAATCCGCGTCGGCCCAGCGATTCGATCAGGCCCTTCTCCTCATAATAGCGCAGCGTTGCCGCAGGCAGGCCCGATCGCTTGGCCACCTCGGCAATGTCCATGAGTTTCATGCTTGACCTCAAGTTGACTTGAAGTGGCATCGTGCTCCGCAGTGTCGATCGGGACAAGGAGAATCGCGATGAATTCGAAACCGCAAGGGCTGCTGGCGACACACGCCGCCAGCATGGACGATATCTGTGTCGGCCCGGATCGTTCGACGATGGAGCCGCTTGTGGGGCTGTCGCTGGCAATGCTCTTGCCGTCGCTGGCGACCAGCATTGCCAACGCAGCGCTGCCGGTGCTTGCTCAAAGCTTCACGGCATCGTTCCAGGCCGCGCAGTGGATCCTCCTCGCCTATCTTCTGGCCATCACCGCCATGATCGTCGTGGCCGGAACGGTCGGTGACCGGCTCGGCCGCCGGCGACTGCTGCTGGCCGGCGTCGGGCTATTCTCAGGCGCGTCGCTCCTGTGCGGTGCCGCGCCCACGCTCGGTTGGCTCATCGCGGCGCGCGTCGGCCAAGGCCTGGGCGCAGCAATCATGATGGCACTGGCCACCGCCTTTGTCGCCGATGTCGTTCCCAAAGGTCGCCTGGGCCGCGCGATGGGCCTGATGGGCACCATGTCCGCGATCGGCACGACGCTCGGGCCGTCCCTCGGCGGCATGCTCACAACCATGGCCGGGTGGCCCGCCATCTTCCTGGTCAACGGCCCGCTGGGCGTGGTGACGTTTCTCATTCTGTGGCGGACATTGCCATCCGATCGCGTTGCACCCGCGCGGGATCGTGCTGCTATCGATATTCTGGGCATCGTTCTGCTCATTCTCACACTGGGTGCCTATACGCTGGCGATGACCATCGGTCGCGGGCGTTTCGGCCTTGCCAATGTCGCGCTGCTATTGCTGGCCTTACTCGCAGCGGGCGTGTTCGTGCTGGCGCAAATGCGAGTCCGGTCGCCCCTGATCCGTCTGGCGATGTTCCGCAACGCCGCGTTGCGCACTGGCCTGGCGGCCAGCGTCCTCGTCTCGGCCATCATGATGGCGACGCTGGTCGTGGGTCCATTTTATCTGTCGCGTGCCCTGCTGCTGAACGGGACGATGCTTGGGATCGTGCTTTCCGCAGGCCCCTTTGTCGCGGCGCTTTCGGGGATGCCTGCCGGGCGCCTGGTCGACCGCCATGGCATCGTCCCGATGATCATCGGCGGATTGGCTGCAATGCTGGTCGGCACGCTCGCGCTGGCAGTCCTCCCTCAGGGCGGCCTCGCCAGCTATGTTCTGCCGATCGTCATCATCACCGCAGGCTATGCGCTATTCCAGGCGGCCAATAATAGTATGATCATGGCGCAAGCGTCACCCGATCAGCGGGGGGTCAACTCGGGCCTGCTCAATCTCGCACGCAACCTTGGGCTGATAACGGGCACGTCCGTCATGGGCGCTGTCTTCGCCTATGGTGTGGCGGGTGATGTGGTCACCGCGTCCCCTGTCGCGATCGGAGTCGGCTTGCGGATGACTTTTGCCATGGCATCGCTTCTCGTGGTCCTGGCCATGGCGATGATGCGCGGACTTGGGCGCGTCCGAACGCTTGGCCGCACCGGTTAACCGACTAAGCCGGTCTGATCATGGCACCTTGCGACACGACGGGGTCAATCTGACCGGCGGACCTGCTTGTCGGAAGTGGGCGGCCGTTGGCGATCAGCGGTTCCGGTCCATCCTCCAGCCCGGCGAGCAGCTCGGGGTCGGAAAGGAGGATGTGCCATGATCCTCCATAGTGGCGGGCAGCGAGGTAAAAGGCCGCGCCATCGCAAGCGACCATCCGGCATCTCTCCTGGCGATCGACTAACGACGCACTCCCGCCATAGCGGGCGACCAGCTCGTCCAGCTCGGCGCGCATCAGGGCACCGCAGCGACGGCACTGGGTACGAACCTGGATTTGGAGCCGCTGCATCGCGCCGACGCTCGATGTCCAGCGTGGCCAAAGGGCAATGATGCGGGCGGTGTCTGTCATGATCGGAATGATAGCGAAGCCCTCGCTCGCCCGTCCAGCAGCACATCTGAAAAGTCGGCCATGCCGTTCCTTATTCCCTCTGACCGCCGCACCGACGGTCCCTTCCTGGCTTGGCGTCCTCGCCGCGGCACTTGCCAGCGCAAGCCCGGTGCCGGGCTTCTCCACATCCGTTGCGACCCTGTCGGGTGCGCGGGCGCGCTCTGCCCCGGCGGTCCGGTCGCCTGTCGGAAGGCCCCGATTGGCGGGGTCTGACACAGCTTGGAAAGTCGAACGTCATGGCCGACCCCCAGAATGACAAACTCCTATCCGCAGACCAGCGTGTCGCGACCATCGCGCGGCTCAATGATGCCCTGCGCCAGTCCATCCATAACCCGGGCGTCAACCAGGTGGTTATGACCGCCGGGGTCGCTGACCTGATCGGCGATACCAGCCTGTTTCGCGGGTTCCAGCGCCGCGCCGAATTGATGCGCACCGTGCGCGACTATGACGCATTCGGTCCCGACGTCGATCCGCATGGCGAGCGTGATTTCGGGCGCTTCGAATTTGCCGGCGAGACGCTGTACTGGAAGATCGACTATTATGATCGTGCGCTGACCTATGGATCGCCCGATCCGACCGATCCCGATGTCACCACCCGGGTGCTGACACTGCTTCTCACTCATGAATATTGAGCTACATGGCCCCGACCCGGTCGGGGCCACCTTTTTACCGAAGGGCTTGCCGCTGCCGCCAGCGCGGATCGCTTTGCGCCACCCTGCGCTTGCCGCCGGCCTGACCAGATTCCCCATCCTTGGCGAGTGACCCCGGTCATCCCCCTGACCGGGGGGATAGCTGAAAAGTCTGCTTGAGCAGACTGTCGGCGGTGCCGCCTGACGTCCGTTGGACCATGCTCCCCGGCACGAGAGGGGAGGCTGCGCGGCATGAGGAGCCGCGTCTTGCTACGCGGTGAGGGGACCGATCGGTTTCCCGGAACATGCCAAGGAGACCCGCAGTGGCCGACTATTTTTCCCGTCATCCAGACCATGCGTTCGTATTCGCATTCGTCTGCTTCGCAATCACCGTTTACCTGTTTCGCTATGTCGGTCCAGGGATCGGCGGCGGCGGCGACTGGTCGTCGCGCGACCATTATGAGCGCAACCTGCGCGATGGTCCCGACGACTATGAATCCTGACGGCGCGGCACCGATGCGAACGATCGTCGTCAGCCTGCTCAAGGGCGGGGTCGGCAAGACCTTTCTCGCCACCCACCTCGCCTGGTATCTCGCCGAGCAAGGCGGCAACCGCATCGCTTTCCTCGACCTGGATCCGCAGGGCAGTTCCACCCGGCGGCTCGCCAGCGAGCGGCCCGGGTGGTTTACGGCGGACCTGTTCGATCCCGATGCGCGGCTCGATCTGACCGATGCGCCCGGCATCACGGTCTTCGCCGCCGACCCGCGCCTGCAGATGGTCAAGGCGGCTGCGGATGTCCGCGATTTCCTCGGCCGGTTCCCTGCGCTTGGTGCCCATTTCGACCACTGTGTCATCGACACCGGCCCCAAATGGGATGAGCTGACCTTGAGCGCCATGGCGGTCGCCGACGCGGTGATCGCACCGGTCCAGGTCGCCGAGGATTCGATCGAGTGCGCCAAGATGCTGCTCACCGCGCTCAAAAAGGCGGAAGGGGCGCGGGGCGGGCGCAAGGTCGATTTTCTTGGACTGTTGCCCTCGATGGTCAATCCTTTCGACCGACGCGAAATGGACAATGCGGTCAAGCTCGCCCGCGCCGTTGGCGAGAAACTGATGTTTCCCGCTTTCATCAAGGCGCGGCCGACCTACAAGCATTCCGCCGAACAGCATCATCCGGTCTGGTGCGAAACCGGCAGCGGCGCCAAGGCGGCCGCAGACGAAATCCGGCCGATCCTGGCGGAGATCGTTCGCCGGATGGACGTCCTCCATCTGAGTGCGGCGTGATGGGCAAGTTCGATCAGCGCGCCGAAGAGTTCGGACTGCTTGTCGGTCTCCACGACAGCGCGCGGCGCGTCGAGGATCTGCCGCTCGACTGGATCATGGCCGATCCCGAAAATCCGCGGCGCTCGTTTGACGACGCTGAACTTCAGGATCTGGCGGCCTCGATCGCCGCGCGCGGCGTCCTGCAGCCGATCATCGTCGCCCCGAAAAATGGCGACGGCCTGCACGTCATCCGCGTCGGCGAGCGGCGCTTTCGGGCCTCGCGCCTTGCTGGGCGCGAGACCATCCCGGCGATCGTGATGGCGGTGATGAACCGCGCCGACACGCTCGCCGATCAGATAGTCGAGAATGACCAGCGCGCAGGCCTTACCCCCCATGATCTGGCGACCGGGATCGAGCGGATGCTGGGTGCCGGCGTCACCCAGGCGGAGATCGCCCGCGCGCTCGGCCGCTCGAAGCAGTTCGTATCGCTCTATGCCGCTTGTGCCGACATGGCGCATTGGCTGCGTGCGGCGATCGACCAGATGCCGATCCGGTTGCTCTACGACCTCCACCGGGCTGCCCGCACTCATGGCGACGCGGTGCGCGCCTATGTCGCGGGGCTTGGCGATGAGAGCGTGACACTGGCTGAGGGCGGCCGGTTTATCGCGGGACTCAAGGCGTCCGAGGCTCTGCCCGATGCCGGTTTGCGCAACGTACCCGTGCTCCCGAACGGGCAGGGCACCGAGCACGCTCCGCCGAGCCGGCCGGTTCGTGCCGGTGTCGGCCTGCGCTCTATGTTCGGCACGGAGGCCTCTTCGCAGTCCCGGCCCCTCGATGCGGTTCGGGTGACATTGGGCGGGCGGACAGGACGGTTGATCCTGCCCGAGCGGGTTCGGGTGGTGTTCGACGATGGGGAGGAGGTCGAAGCGCCCGTTGCCGATATCGCCATGGGGTAAATCATCGGGGGGGTAGGGCAGGGCTTGCACCTACTCACCCCCTACTCCGCGTCGAAGCGATCGAAGTTTTTAGACAATTTTGACAGCCGTGCCCCTTTCTTCAGGGGCGCGGCTGTCTTCATTTTCGCGGGCGGAGGGATTTGCTTCGCTCGGAGATATTCTATTTTTCACAGATACCAGGTCGGGTTGGATGCTTGGCTTGAAGCGGCGCGGAGTCTGTTCAAGCAGACTATAAGACGAGTGGTTTTAGGTGAGGGCCGGATAGGCTTGGCGCCGTCATTGTTAAACAATAGCAATGGGGTGTGGCGTTTTTTGGTCTCCGTCTGCCCGATGATCTCGCGGCGCGCTTCGATGCTAAGGCGACTGCCGCCGGCGGTCGCTCAGCGCTCCTGCGCAAGCTGATCGACGGTGCGCTTGAGGACGCCGGCGACAGGTCGAGCGAGATGGCTGCGCCTCGGACCCGCACGACTGACCGGCTACAGCTTCGGCTCATGCGCGAGGATATCGTCCAGCTCGATGCCGCGGCCGATGCGCGTGGGCTCAAACGGACCGAATGGCTGGTGATGCTGTTGCGCAGACGATTGCATGCGACGTCGCCGCCGCCACGCGCGGACCGGGTGCTGATCGCGCAGTCCTGGCGCGAGCTCAACCGGATTGGCATCAATCTCAACCAAGCGGTCCATGCGCTGCATGCCGCGACCATGGTGGATTCCCGTCTCGACCTGGCGCGCGAGGCCGCGCGGGTCGCTTCTTTCCGGGATGAGGTGGCCGATCAGTTGCGCGTGCTCGGCCGCGCGCTCAAGGGTGACATGGCCTATTGGGACACGGCCGATGAATGAGGATGACGACGGTGTCCTGCCGCTCCCCAGTCTGATGGAAGCCTGGCGACCGCCGACCGGGGGTAAGCGCAGCCTGCGCGGGGCGACACTGCGGATCCACTCGGGCGGCAAGGGCAGGGGCGGGAGCAACGTCGCGCCGGCGCTGTCGGCGGCGCAAGCGCGGGCCAAGCTCGAGCGGATCGTGCGCAAGGCCCCGGAGGTCATGGTTAAGATCTCGGGCAAACAGCGTGGCGCCAGGCATCTTGCCGAGCATTTCGGTTACATCTCGCGTCACGGGAAGCTCGAAGTCCGCAGCAGCGAAGGCGAGATCATCACCGACGAAATGCGCTTGAAGGCGATCGCGGCCGATTGGGACATGCTCGATCAGGCGACGAACGCGCATGGGAAGGACCGTCCGACCTCGATGTCGATGGTGTTGTCGATGCCCGGTGGAACGACCGATGCCGCGACCATCCATGATGCCGTCCAGGCGTTCGCGCGCGTCGAGTTCGAAGGGCAGTTCAGTTATATGGTGGCGCTCCACACCGACACCGCTCACCCCCATGTCCATCTGACCGTTGCGACCCAGGGTGCCGATGGGACGCGGTTCAATCCGCGCAAGGCCGACCTTCATCATTGGCGCGAGAGCTTCGCCCATGAATTGCGCCAGCGCGGCATCGCCGCCGAAGCGACGCCGCGCCGCGCGCGCGGCCATGTCCAGAAGCGGGTGCGTTCGCCGGCGCACCATCTGGAGGCACGGACTGCCGGGCAGGGGAGGGACTTGGATCTCAACCGGCTGATTGAGGAGCGGGCGCAGGCGTTCGCACGGTCACAGAACCCGGAGCGCCGGGGGGAGGACGTGCTGGCGCTCGGCCGCCAGAAGCAGATCCGGGGGGCCTATGCAGATGCCGCGGCCGCTTTGGCGGCGACCGGGAAGGAAGAGGATCGGGCGCTGGCCGAGGATATCGCGGGGTTCGTGGCCGATATGCCGCCGGCGGTGTCGCGGCGATTGGAGCGGGCGCGGGAGATAATGATGGCGGATCGGGCGGGGGGTTCTGCAGGCAGTCGTTCGCGCGACACCGATAAAGGTGTTGCTGAAAGCCAAACACCAATGCCGATTGAACGGAAGCCTCGGGACCGCGATCGTTAGAAAGTGACTTAATGATGTGGTAACGCCAAGTCTGTCAGTATTCTTAAAAGGACAACGCAAGCAGGCAATCAGGCTTTTGCGGAACAGCATCGAATTATCCAAGACAATCACACGTTGATTTACGACCCCCAAGTCCGGACGAGCAGATTTTCGTTCGTCACGATGGTATGGACCAGATCGAAATCTACCTAATACGATAGCCTCGACGCAACCTGCCTACCTTTGGCAGCGAGACAAGCAGCTACACGCGCCGCTTCGACGACAGCGCACCAGGGACAGAACCACGTCGAGGAACATGGAGAGGACCGACGACCAATCCATACATTGGATGAAATCATGCGGTCGGGAAAAGGCGATCTGGCGATCGTCCTGCGACAGAAAGCAGCTTGGCTTTTCGACAGCTTGGCGGATATGGCGCATCACTGCTCATTTCCAATCTGCCTCCGCAAAAAGCACAAGTTGATAGTCGTGCAGCTAGAAACACCTATGCACTGTCCGGAGCCTGTGCTTGAACGTAAGGCGGGGCAGCAAGCGAGAGAGAATGGGGTCCGCTTGGGGCATGGGGGAAGAGATCTGCGCATCGGATATCGCATGAGGACCATGGTCAGCGCCTGGCTGTCCCAGTCTGCGCCCCAAGGGTTTAAGGGGCGTCTCGCGCGTCGGCGACCGGGCGATGCGGCCGGGTTGTTCGTTCCGCTGGAATCAGAGGACAGCCGGGCTTTTGCGGAGAAGGCGGGAAGACTTCTCGACGACAGCCGGACCCATATCTTCATCGACACGTCGTTTCTCATGTGGATGATCCGCATCGGCGAGGCACCGCGCCGCGAGCTTATAGAGTGGATGGAGACGACGGCCGCCGGCCGCCTTCATGTTCCGGTCTGGTCGGCGCACGAACTCTACCGCCATCATGTCGAAGGGACGGTCGCGCGCGAGCTGACCAGCACGCTCGAGGAGTTCGAGCGGCTGGCCAAGAAGAGCTTCGATCTGATCTGGCCCTTGCTGAGTGAGCCTTTGGCGGGCGCAGCGAGCGCACAGGCCCAGCGCAATGAGGCGCGTGAGGCCATGCGCTCGACGCGTGCGGTGATCGAGCATGCGCGCCATTGGGGACCAAGCTATGCGCGTCATGCTGCAACGGTTATCGATTTCGCCAACCGGCATGCGATGCGGAACAGCGGCGTTTTCGATTATTTCGAGTCGATCGAGGGGATTGCCGAGGCGCGCTTCACCGGACGGGTCCCGCCCGGCTTTCAGGATCGCAACAAGACGGAAGTCGTGAGCGGCAAGGCGAGTGGAAGCGACAAGGCGCCGGAGGTCGTGGGCAGCAATCGCTGGGGCGATCTCATTTTCTGGAAGGAGATACTGGACGAGGCCCGGATGCGGCGCGCCAACGCCATCGTGATCCTCACCAAGGACGTGAAGAATGACTGGCGCATGGGCGGTACGTTGCCGGCCGCAGGCGGCGACGGCACGGCGACCGGCGAGCCTCCCGCCCATCCGACGCTGGTGTTCGAGGCTGCCCAGCGCGCCGGCGTGCGCGACCTGATGCTGCTCGATCACAGGCGTTTGTCGACGCTGTTCGATGTTAGGGGCCTGCCTGGCGAAGCGTTCATCGCCGCGGCGAAGCCCCCGCCGCCAACTACGCCGAAGACCGAAGCGGAGCTTCGTACCGAGGAGACCGAGCGGACAATCAAAGCCCGCGAGGCAGTCAGGGCGTCGGACGCGCGCAAGGCCGGGGTCCTGTTCGTCGATCCTGCCGGGCTCGCGGTGTCCGAAGCGAAGCTCCGACGCGCGCTGGTCGAAACCAAAGGCGCAAAGCGGCAGACGGTTGCAGGCCTGCCGGCCGCCATCGCGCTGTTGGAACGGGCAGCGGCGGACAATGCATCGCTGGCGCGGCTCCTGCGCGATGGAGCGCTGGCGGGGCTCGATCATATCGGCCTCGTCGGCGTCGCGCGGCACCTGGGACTGGAGGCGCTCGATCGCGCTATTTTGGAGTCGGCCGTCACAGAGCTGGCGACACTAGTCGAACAATTGCCGCCGGCCACGGCGGGGTTCGTCTATTTCGGTCTGTTGGCGGCGGCCTATCTTGAAAGCGATGGCAATGCGTTCCGCGCGACGCCGGGATCCCCCGCCATGCAGCGGATCTTCGGGTATCAGGGGTGCGATTTCGCGAGCCTCCCCATCGCCACGTTGCGCGCGCGCACGACACGCGCCGAGCGCTGGCCGGTCTACCTGCCCGATCCGGAAGCGCCGCAGATCGTCGTGCGGATGGAGGTCGACACTGATCTGGCCGCGCCGCTGTCGTTGCGGGCGCTTTGGCTCGGTGACCATCAACTGCTGACACCCGCCCAAGGCGATCCGGCGTTGCGCCTGCAGATGCGCTTTGCCGACGGCGAGGCGCGACCGGAGCTATTGCTCGACCATATCGCCGAGCTCTATGCCCTCCCGCGCGCGCAGATAGTCGCCGAGACGGGCGTCACGACAGCGTTCAGTTTAGAGGAATATTCAGGGTTCAAAGCGCCAAGCAGCGTTTTTGAGTTCCAAAGCGCAGAGGCAGAGTGATGAGCCAGCCACGAGAGATACCGGTCCAGCCCTATTTTGGCGGCTTCGTGCTCGAGACGCTGACCGTCGGCATGTACGGCGAGTCGCGCAATGCGTTGCGCGAATATGTCCAGAATGGCTTCGATTCGATCCAGAGCGCGATCGAGCAGAAGCTCCTGGCGCCGGGCGAGGGCCTGATCACGGTCTGCTATGATGCGGACCTGCGCGGCCTCAAGATCCGAGACAATGGCGCGGGCCTGCCCGTGGCGCACGCCAGCAGCACGCTCACCTCCATTGGCGCATCACGCAAGGATTTCCGATCCGACGCGGGCTTTCGGGGCATCGGCCGGCTGGCCGGCATCACCTTCAGCGACGAGGTGATCTTCACGACCAAAGCGGCGGGCGAGGCCGAGGCGACCATCGTCACGTTCGATGCCAAGAAGATGCGGCACATGATGTCGCCCGAGCATGGCAATGAGCATACCGCCGAGGAGGTGCTGCGCCGTTGCGTGAAGGCGACCGTGGTCGATTGGGACGGGGCTGCGGCGCCCTTTTTCGAGGTCGCGCTGCGCGGCTTTACGGAAGCGCCTGAGGAATGCACCTCGCCCGAGGCGATCCGCGGCTTCCTATCCCAGGTCGCGCCAGTGCCCTACGCCGGCGACTTTCCCTTCGTAGCGAAGCTCAAGGCGGCGGCGCGCGAGGGCGGTATCCCGATCGAGACCGTTAGGATCGAGATCCATTCGGAGACAGGCGCCGTCAGCGAGGTGCGCAAGCCCTATGGCGCGCTGTACGAAGTCGAGAACGCCCCAGAGCATGCGCCCTTGGTTGCAATCGAGATCTT
Organism: Sphingobium sp. SCG-1; assembly: GCF_002953135.1. NCBI lineage: Bacteria > Pseudomonadati > Pseudomonadota > Alphaproteobacteria > Sphingomonadales > Sphingobiaceae > Sphingobium > Sphingobium sp. SCG-1. The sequence continues at coordinate 40,966 of NZ_CP026373.1, read as the reverse complement.
TCGATATGCGCATTGGTGGGGCTGGATGGGCAAGAAGGATGTCACAGGCACTTTCCTAGACCCGACCGTGCGGGGCGTGCGGGTCCGCGCCAAGAACATCCAGATAGACGGCACGGATGTCGTGGCGGACATATTCCGGCGCTTTTCCGCCAAATCGAACGAGCGCTATCAAGGCTGGGTGGTCGGCGAGATCTTCGTCGATCTCAAGGTGGTCATCCCCAATGCGCGGCGAGACGGGTTCGAGGAAACGAAGAGTTGGACCGACATGCGGCGGGAAATCGCGGCATCGATCTGCAAGGAGGCGGGAAGCTGGGCGCAGTCGACGTCGAATCTGGGCCAGCTGACCCTAGAAAAGCTTCGGGAGAAGTCGACTCGGCTGGAATCGGATCTCTCCGGGCTTCGCCGCAACGATTTCAAGAGCACCGACCGCACGTTGACATTGTCGGCGGCGGTCACGAAGTTGCAGGGCGAGGTCGCGAAAGCCTCGAAAAATGCGGAGCCGGCCACACTAGCGGAGCTTCAGCATCTGGGGTCCCAGCTCACCGACATGAAGACCGAAGCGGTGGGAAAGCTGGCGCCGCCGGCCAAGGGACTGACCGACGAGGTCGAGCAACAACTGCAGGACAAATTGCTCGACGAATTGCTGGTGCTGTTCGAACGGCGTCTCGAACTGCCCTGTCTGGCCGCCGTTCGCGCGATCATTCGCGACGAATATGACTGGCCCCAGCGATAAGCGCGCGCATTGCCGCTCCATAGCGGCGCACAGAGCCTATTATATCGCTGGCACCTTGACGTGCAGGGTGCTACCGACGAATATGCATTCCAGAAATGCAAATTCGTCGGGACAGGAATGACCAAAATACAGTGTGTCATTGGCAATTCTGCCGACCGAAAGGTGCTGATGGGCTTCGCGCCAGCAGCGCTTCTGTTCCGGCACAGCTTCGCCGACATTCTGAACGAGGATACCGGACAGGGCTATCAGCGCCGGTTCAACGCTCGGCACAGCCAGGATTTCCGGCGCTATATCCGGCTTCCGCAAAGTTCGACGCCGCCCTTGACGCTGAACCTGCGTCCCAATGACGAAGGCGCTTGGGACGTCGCGGAACGCGGGGACGGCACGGCGGTCCTGACGATCGCGGAGGCTGCAGGCAAGATTCTCGCCCAGGTCGATTGTCAGCATCGTCTGGGGCATATGGACGAGCTCGATGTCTCCCTGCCCTTCATGATTTATATGGGGCTGACGGTCCGCGAGGAGACCGAGGTCTTCCTGACGATCAACGGCAAGGCCAAGGGGCTGAGCACCAGCCTTCTGGATTTCCATGACGCCCAGATCGCCGATGATCTGGCGAAGGATCGGCCAGAGCTGTTCGCGGCGCTGCATCTCCATAATGAAGAAGCGTCGCCCTGGTACCGGCGGCTGGACCTTGGCGGCAACAGCACATCGGGGCTTTTGCGGCGCGCGTCCCTGCGCACGATGCAGAAGGCCGCCGCGCGGTTCATCAACACGAGCAAGATCTTGAAGACGCGCTCGCCTGAGCATTGCGCCACGGTGCTGCTCAACTTCTGGCGCGCGGTCGCGGAGGTGCTGCCCGATCAGTGGAATGACAGCCGCAAGCACATCCTGACCAAGGGCATCGGCGTCTATGCGCTCTCGGACCTTGCCGCCGACCTCTATATCGAGGCGCCGGATCAGCAGCGTGTCGACCGCCGCTATTTCGTCAATGCGCTGGGGGATTTCGTTCATGACATCGACTGGACGTCGAAGGGCATGGGGAAGGGCTTGGGCGGCGAAGAGGGCGCGAACGAGCTTCGCGACCGGATCCGAACGACGCGGCGCAAGAAATCGGTCAGGCTGGTATCCAATGGCTAACAAGAACATCCTGCTGATCGAGCCGGGCTACAAGAATAAATATCCCCCGTTGGGCTTGATGAAGATCGCCCAATATCATGGGCCGCATGGCAAGAAGGACCGGGTCCGCTTCATCAAGGGAAATGACCGTTCGGTGCTGAAGCAGGCGTGGGACCGTATCTATGTCACGACATTGTTCAGCTTCGAATATCCCAAGATCAGCGAGACAATCGACTTCGCCATCGAGGCATCGAACGGCCAACCCGACAAGGTCTTCGTCGGAGGGATCGCCGCCTCGCTGATGCATGAGCGCTTCCTGGAAGAGCGGCGCTGGCATGGCGCCCGGTTCATCCAGGGGCTGCTTTCGGATGCACCCGCGTTGGCGCTGCAGCTCGATGCGTTCAGCGAGGAATTCTACGCCGATGATGTCGCGGGCGAACCGATCGAGAATCTGGTGCCTGATTATGGGATCCTTGAGCAGATCGAGTATCGCTATCCGGTGCGCGACGCCTATTTTGCCTATTGTTCGCGCGGCTGTATTCGCAAATGCCACTTCTGCGGCGTGCCCAAGCTCGAGGGCGCCTTGCGCGACACAGAATCGCTGACCGCACTCGTCCAGTCGATCGACAGACTCTATGGTCCGAAGAAGGACCTCATTTTGATGGACAATAATGTAGTCGCCTCGGCGAAGTTTAAGGACATCATCGCCGAAATCCGAGATCTCGGCTTCGTGCCTGGCGCCAAGCTGCTGCGCGAAGGCGCGCGCACGCCGGTCCAGCGCCGCGTCGATTTCAACCAGGGGGTGGACGCGCGGATCCTGTGCAAGGACCCTATGTATCTGCGCGAACTAGCAACGATCTGCCTCAAGCCCTTGCGGATCGCATTCGATCATCTTGGCGTGAAGAAGCCCTATGAGCAGGCGGTCCGCTATGCGGCGGAATATGGGCTGACAGAACTGTCGAACTATATGCTCTATAATTTCCACGACAATCCGGCCGACCTCTTCGAGCGGATGCGGCTCAACGTGACGCTCAATGAGGAACTGGGCGTGCGGGTCTGGTCCTTCCCGATGCGCTATCAGCCGACCAATCGGCCTGACCGCGGTCATATCGGCGAGAAGTGGACACGCTATCAGCTGCGCTCGCTCCAGATCGTGCTGCAGGCGACGCACGGCGTCGTGAGCGGCGAGCCGGCCTTTTTCCGTCGTGCCTTTGGCGACACCTTTGCCGAGTTCGAGTCGATCCTGACCTTGCCGCACGACTTCATCTTCAACCGCGACTGGTATGAGGAATATGACGGGCGGCATCGCCTGGGCGAGTTCCGGGAAGCCTTTGCCAGGCTCGATGCCGCCGAACGGGCCGAGTTGCTGCAGCTTCTGTCGTCCTGCGATCCGCGCGACTTCGTGCGGTTGCCGGGACAGGCCACGAGCCGGGCGGTCGCGCGCATCCTACCTTTCTATGTTCCGGTGCCCAAGGCGGAGCTGCTCGACATCTGGGCGAAGCGAAAGGCCTACGCTGCGACACCGATCGACATCGGCATTCCGGACGATGAACGGGTCGAGGATGCGGGCCTCGACTATGACGAAGATATTGTGGTGCGGGACGTGATGAACGAGAGGGCTGCGGCGTGACGATGGGGGCGGCCGCATCGCGGCTCAGGGCGAAGACCGGAACGAGCGCGAGCCGCGTGAACGCCGAGGACATCATCATCGGCAATGACCTGCTCGAGCTGGTTTCGAGCGCCATGTATGTCGATCCGATGAGCATATTTCGCGAATATGTTCAGAATGCCGCCGATGGGATCGAGCAGGCACGTCGCACGGGTGCGCTGGATCAGGTCGCACCCGGCACGGTCCATATCGAGATCGACAGCAAGCCCCGCTCGGTCAGGATTCGCGACAATGGCGTCGGCTTGGGCGGCGATACATTCGTGAAGCGGCTGACGGCGCTGGGCGCCAGCGCGAAGCGCGGTACCGATGCGCGCGGCTTTCGCGGCGTCGGGCGCCTCGCCGGCCTCGCTTATGCGCAGGATCTGCTGTTCCGCTCGCGCAGTGACAAGAGTGAGTCGGTTCGGGAATTGTGCTGGGACGGGCGCATGCTCAAGGCGCTGATGCGCGAGACCGATGGACCCAATGACATCCGCGCGCTGATCGAGCGGATCGTCACGGTCAAGGACATCGCGGGTGAAGACTATCCCGAGCATTTCTTCGAGGTCGAGCTGCGGGGCATCGTGCGGTTGCGGGGCGATCCGCTCCTCAATCCGAACGCCATCGCCGATTATCTCGCGCAGGTTGCGCCCCTCCCCTTCTCACCCGCGTTCAGCCATGGCGCGGCGATCACCGCAAGGCTTGCCCAAAATGTCGTGCAGGCGCCACTGGCACTGACGGTGAGCGGCATCGACGGCCCGGTGTACCGTCCGCATCGCGATATGATCGCGAATGGCAATAAGACGCCGCTCGCGGTGCACGCGGTCAGCTTCATCGACGTGCCCGACATCGATGGCACCGTCGGCGCAGTCGGCTGGTTCCTTCATCATGACTATGAGGGCGCGCTTGCGACCGCGACGCTCCAGAAGGGGTTTCGGCTGCGCGTCGGCGACATCCAGGTCGGCGGCGATGCGCTGCTCGAACAGGAATTTCCCGAATCGCGCTTCAATAGCTGGACCGTCGGGGAGCTCCATGTGCTCGATCGGCGGATCGTGCCCAATGCGCGGAGGGATCATTTCGAGCAGAATGCGCATTTCGCCAATTTGGTGAACCACCTGGGGCCGCATTTTCGCGACATTGCGCACCGCTGCCGGACGAGCTCGGTGCAGCGCAAGGCCCAGCGCGATCTGGAACTGGCGCTCGAGGCGACCTCGGGAAGCCTCGATCTTCTGCGTCAGAACAGCGTCACCCCGGCGGCGCGCACGCGGCTGGTGCGCGAGATCGAAGGACAGATCGACAAGGCCGAACAGCTCGCCGCGGCGAGCGAGGCGACTGCACCGATCGTCGACAAGGTGGCGCACGCGCGGTCGGCGCTGAGCGAACTGGCGGACCTCGGCAGCGTCGATCCACTCGCGTTTCTGAAGCCCAAGGAGCGCGGCCAATATCAGCGTTTCTTCGAGCTCATTTATGAGTGCTCGCAGAACCGCGTGGCGGCCAAGGCGCTGGTCGATCGGATCATCGCGAAGATTTCAGAGTGACCCAGCGAGGCTGAAGCCCTCGGCGTGGGCCGTGCGGTAAGGCACCCCGATCCCAGACTTCAGCCGATCGATTTCCAATCGTGCCCACAACTGCGACGTTCGAACGCGCACGGCAGCGGCCATGGGACAGAAGCCTATCGCTTACCGGGACAGCCGCTGAGCCACGTGCCCGCGCAGAGCTGCAGGCAAACGGGTGAAAAAAGCTGACGACCGGGCGATCAGGATGACGGTCTGAAGCTCTCGTCAACGCGACCACCGGGCGCCGGCAGAAGCTCGACGTCGATCTTTTCGGCATCGCTGGCCTCGAACGTGTCGCGATATAATGTCTCGATCTCGCTCGCCTCGTTATCGCTGAGCACCGCGAACTCACGGTCGCGCGCGCGGCCCGAGAGGTGCCCTTCGTGCTGGGCCAGGAACTTGCGCAGCAGTTCGACCTTTGCGCTCGGCATATCGACGAGTTGCTGGACGCCGCGGTTGAACCGGTCGAACGCCTTGAGAAAGCGCACCTCGGCGGGCAAATCTTCCATAATGGTCTGCTCGACACATTCGTAGAGAAAATGGCTGTGCAGGCTGGCGTCGAAAAACCGGTAAAAATCGGCGGTCTCGTTCACAACCTCGACATTGCCCAGGGCCGTGCGCGACCATGAGATTTCGGGAAGGAGCGCATGCGAGTAGCTTTGCAGCACCTGGCGATAATCATCGATCCGCCGCAGGATCGCAGCGCTCACCGGAAAGATGAGGCCCGGCGGATTATAATGGGCGGCGGCCAGCGCATGGTGGATCAGCCAGCGATGAATGCGTCCATTGCCGTCGGCGAAGGGATGAACATAGACGAAGCCGAAGGCGAGCGCGCTGGCGGCCACGACCGGATCATAGCCGCCGGCGAGCGTGCGGTCGGCATAGGCGACGATGCCGTCGACCAGGTCTCGCAGATCCTCATGGCGCGCGCTGATATGATCGGGAATGGGGTCGTTGGTGTCACGGTCATGGGTGCCGACGAATCCGCCTTCGGTGCGCAGGCCCAGGGGCACGAAGCGGGCATCGCCGATTACGATGCGCTGGAGGCGGTCGAGTTCGGCCAGCGTCAACTGGCCGGTGCCCGCCTGGGCGATCGCCTGCCCCCAGCGCACGGTGCGGTTGCCTGACGGCCGCTCGCCTTCGATGGCGAAGGAGGATTTGGAATCGTTGAGCAGCATGAAAGCCGCGGCGCGCGCGACGAGATCGGGATTGATGCGATCGACGGCGGCGCGGGCGCGGAGGTCGAGCCGCTTGGCAGAAGCAGCGACGAGCGCTGGCGTGCGCCAGACCATCGGGCAGAATGCGGGTGTCCCCGGCAGATTGTCGATGACTTTGTGGCGGGCCGACGGTTCGCCGCCGTCGAGCGCGAACTGCTGTGCAGGATCGACGACCGGGACGAGACCGAGCTTCCCCAGATTGGGCAGATCGAGCTCCCGGCCGGTCAGCCATTCATAGAGGAACCATAAGCGGCGGGCGAAGGTGCCGGTGGGTGTCGCGCGCACCATCTGCGTGATCTCGCGCCCGTCGATGACGGCGAACAGCCGGGCGAGTACCATCAGGTCCAGCCCCTCGCGCTTCAGGGCAAATATCAGATGACCTTCGAGCGTCGGCTCGGGGCCTGGCGCGGACTGAGCATCGTCCAGCTGTCGTTGGACGATGGGCGGTGGCGCTCGCCCAAGGCGACCATATGATGCGGCAGCGGCAGTTTCAGGTCATAGGTGTCGATTAGCGCGGCATAGCCGGCTAGGATACCTGCCTCCGGCAGGGCCCGTCCGCGGAAGTCCGTGATGGAGAATGACGGCCATTTGGACACCCGATTTTCCCTGCGTTAAAAACCTAACCCGACCATGGCCGCGTGTGTCAAAACCTTCACCAAGCGCGCAGAACTATAACCTGACCCATATTTTGCGCAATTTCTTTAACCGCGCAGCATCAACGGCGTTCCGAATACTTCGGACGCCCACGCTGAAGGTACACAGCCGATCCTACTTTCCTACTGTCGCGCAAGGTCGTCCGCAAGAGCAAAAATCAATATTGCGTGCAAACTTGCAAATCGTCTTGCGCGAGCGTATCCAGGCTAACGAATGGGAGGCAGGCATGGGTATTCCGACGGCAGTCCTGCGCAAGGCGCGCGAAGAGGCCGGGATCAAGCAGGGCGACATGGCGGCGCGTCTCGGGGTCAGTTCAAACAGCGTAGTCTCGCGACTTGAACGGACCGAGACCACCGACGAGGCGATGGCTCGGCGCTATCTCGAGGCGATCGACACGGAAGAAAGCCGCGCGATCCTTACCTTTTACAGCCGCGAATGGTCCATCTCGGACCGCCCGGCCTTTGGTCATCCCGACCGGGAGCTGCTCTGGTCCGCTGAACAGGCGCTGCAACAGCTGGCGCGGTTCGAGGGGAGCGAGGATTACGACGCGCTGTTGGCCGCCCCCATTAACCTATTCCGCACCAATTTGCTGAGTGCGGCCGAATTTCTCGGCGAGGTCGAGCATTCGCTGGCATGGATCGGCAGTGTCGGCGTCGGCAAGACCACGGCGCTGTCGCATCTCACCAATCTCATGGTGCCGGGCCCCGGTGGCCGGCCTCAGCCAGTGTTCCCCGCAAGTGGCGGCCGGACTACGACGAGCGAGGTCGCCATTCGCACAGCGCCGGCCTTCGGCATCATGGTCGAGCCGAAGCCCGAGGATGAGGTGCGCCTGATCGTGGGCGAAATGGTTCGTGCCGCTGCCGAGGGCGCCGGCGGCGTTTCGACGGAGATCGATCGGGCGATCCGCAACATGGCGGAGCTCAAGCGGCGCAAGAACCCAACCGATCCGCGCAGCTTCATCGACCCGATCAAGGAGATGATCGAGACGGGCGGCGATCAGGACGATGTCGTCCAGGATATCGTCAACCGGATGCGACTCGAGCAGCGGACTGAAACCCAGATGATCCTGTCGGAGACGACGGTGAACGGTCTGGAATGGCTGTCGAAGAACATCACAGCGATCAACTTCGGACAGCATGCGCGCTTCTCGCTGCCGCAGCGCGTGACGGTCTATGTGCCCGAAAGCGCGATGCGCCGATCGGGCTACCGTCTCAACGTCATTGATACGAAGGGCATCCTCGGCACGACCGAGCGGGCTGATCTCATGGCCCATCTGGCCGAGCCGCGCACGCTGAGCATCCTATGCTGCGCGTTCAACGACGCGCCCGGCACCGAGGCGCTCAAGATCGCCAAGACGCTGCAGGAGCTGCGGCTCGACGCGGTCGAGCGGCAGCGGGTGATTCTGCTCGCCTTGCCGCGCGGCGACGAGGCCCTGAAGGTGATCACCGAGGATAATGAGCCGCCCGAGGATGCGGCGGAGGGCTATGCAATCCGGGCGATGCAGGTCGAGGATTCCCTGCGCGAGGCGGGCGTGCCGCCGATCCCGGTGCTGTTCTTCAACGCCATGGAGGAGTCGGCGCCCGATGTGTGGAGCGCGCTGTGCCGGCAGATCGATGCGATGCGCTCGCGCCAGCATGAGCGGCTGAGCCGGTTCGTGGCGCTTTCGCACGATCTGGTATCGAACACCGATGCCGCGCGCATCCAGCAGGCACGGATCACGCTTGCCGACGAGGTCGAACGCATGGTCGGAGATTATCGCAAGCTCCCCAATGTGATCCGGCCGGCGCACCAGCGATTGCTCGACGAATTGCAGACCAGCCATGCAAGCTCGATCGCGGCGGCGGTGGCACGGCGGGGCAATTGGGACAATTTCGAGATGCACTTCATGATCGGCTCGGGTGTACGCGCCGACGCCAATTTGCGGACAGCCGAGCTCTTCTCCCGCATCAACGGCCGGCTCGACGCGCTGACGGGACGCTTCTCGAACACCCGCGAGGCCCAGGCGTTGGTGGAGACGCTCGCCGAAGAGCTGTCGGAATGGCAGCAGGAGTTTCTGGGGCGCGCGCTGACGATCGGGCGCAATACCTTCAAGCCCTATCTCGACAAGGCCGAAGGCTTCTGGAGCGACCTGTGGGCCCGCTACGGACAGGGTTCGGGCTATCGGGACGATATCGCAGCGATGGTGCGCGAATGGTTTGAGGAAACGCCCGAACTGGTCGAGGCGCGCAACAAGATCGACGCGCGGCTGACCGACGCCTGGGACGAGCTTGTGCTGCAGCAGCTAGTTGAGGCGACGCGGATCAGCGAGGTCGAAGTGGGGCTCTGAGCGCTCAGCCACAAGTTCGCGGGCACGCAGGCATCGGTAAGCATCCGAATGCGATCGTGGTGCGTTTCTACGCTGGGCAGACAGATGAATGCTGCCCCGTTACGCCGAGCCGATCATTGACATTCGCTCGGCGAAGACGTAGATCAAAGCGAGAACAGGATTGCCTATGCACACTGAAGCGCTCACCGGATCCGCATCCCCGCCGAGTTACCGCAACAGCTGGCGGCTGGCCGTCGACCGCGCCTGGCAGAGCCGTAAAGTTCGCCGGCAGTTCGAGGGCGAGAATGATCTTGTGCCGCTCGCGGAGGATGAAGCGGGCCGCATGAGCCAGGTGGGTACGGGTTATACGAAATCGTACCAGGATCTGTTTACGCTGTGGGCCACCCGGAACCTGGGTCTTGAGGATCAAGCCCCGGCGCCCATCCGCGCGCAGCTCTCGTAAAGCCAGTCGCAGACTGCTTTTTCCTGAACCGTGCTCGCCCAGAAGCGGGGCAGCGGCCGTTCAATTCCATTCAAGATGATTCTGAGGCGCGCTTCAAGCCCGCCTGAGGCTGATCCCATGGACGTCGCTCAGTAAGGCGACCGCGTCGAGCAGCGTCGCTTTTTTCTTGTCGCTGACGCGCAGGCCGTCGATCGCCGCGCATATATCGTCTCGTCTGCGAACTTCGGCCTCTTGGATCGCCGCATGGAAATCGGACACGCGCCGCTGCTCGCGCACCGCGCCTGCGAGTTGGGCCGCATGTCCAAGGCCATCGGCAAAGGCGACGATATTGCTGATGCCGGGCGCCAACCCTACACCGTCCTTCGCGAGATCAGCGCCAGCCCGATAGACGGCCGCGCGCGCATCGACCTGGATCTTGGCTTCATATTGGCGCAGCTCGTCCGCGATCTCGGCCTTGAAGGACTTTGCCAACCCTTCGGCGGCCGCAGCGATAGCGCCAACATCGAGGCGGTCGAGCGCATCCTGCGCGTCCGGCAGCGCCGCATGATGCAAATAGTCGCGCACGATCCCGTCATAGCGCTGCTGGAAGCCCTGTTGCTGAAGGGCCCGGCCCAGCTGATGCGCGGTGGTGAAGCTGATGGCATCGATGACCTGGGATGGAACGGAGAGCGCGCCGATGGCGTCGAGCGCAAAGCCCATAAAGGTTTGAAGGAAAACCGCCTCGTCAGTGAGATAGGCGGGCTCGGCGTCGCGCGCGGCCAACATAACGTCGGTGGCCTTGAACGCGGACAAGGGATTGAGGTCGGTACCAGTTTCGCAGCGCACGACCCCGGTTCCCACCATATGATAGCAGGTCGCGCTGAACCGCTCGAGCAACGCGCGGCGATCGTCGGGAAGGGTTCTGAAATAGGCAAGGAGATTGGCATTGGCGCTGAGGTCGAGGCCTTCGATGGCGGCAACGATCTCCGCGAGGTCGCGTTCGGCGAGCCCGGCTTCGGCGGTGAGCTGGCGCGTGATCATGGCTTGCGTGTTGTGAAGCCCGTCGAGCAGGAGCTTGCGATAGCGGTCGGCGACGTCCGCTAGGGTCCATGGCATGACGCGGCCGACGCCGGCCTCGATGCGGGCGACATGTGCGGCAAGGCGCCGCCCGTCGATTCCCGCGGCGGCATGGTCACCGGCTGAAGGGATGAGATCGGCGAGTTCGACCTTGTCGGTCCGGAAGGCGGGAAGCAGGCTCGCGCCGGCGAACAGGTCGGGATGCTGGTCGAGCAGCAGCACGGCGAGCGGCGAGAGCAGATAGGCCGCATTGAGGGTAACGAGGCCCTTGGTGATGATCTTGATCTTGAGCGCCTGAGCGGTGACCGCTACGCTCCCCGCCGGATCGCCAGGATCGAGCAGCTGGGGCAGAAGGTCGGTCGAATAGACGCGCGGTCCCTGAAGGGCGCTCGCATCCACCTGGATGCGACCATCGAAGAAATTCGGCATGCCACACCCTTGCGCCGTAATTGGATGCAAAGGCTTTCGACGCGCGGAACGGGCGTGTCAATAACGGGCGCGGCAATCATACCGCCAACCCACAAAGACGCGGGGGACTGTCGCACCTTCGGCCGCTTCGCAGGCCGCCCGAGCCGACACCCGGTCGAGCTTTGCGGCCCCCTTTCATCTAATGTTCTCTGTAGAGGGGCGGCATTGCAGCCGCCGGCGAAAATCAGCATGTTTAGGGGGTGCTACTCTAAGTCATGCTGCACCTTCCGGGCCGCCACGGCGCACCGAGATCCTTGGAGAAGCGGTAATTCTCGAACCAGCATCAGCGCATGCCGTCCCGCCCTTGAAGGCGAGAAATTCGCGCAAAGGATGCTGCGCCAGACCGGTCAGGAACCAGGCCAGGCAATAGTCGCATTCGATCACCGCCTCGGGCACGCGACGGCCGCGCGGCTTGAGAAGGCCGCTGGCGATACGGGAGAGATCGCGCCGGGGAATCATCAACTGCTCCGGATTATATCGAGTTCGTCGGGCTCGACATTGAGCCGGATGCGCCAGCGTGCCAGCATCCTGCCTTCATTGGGAAACAGCGGATCGAGACGCTGATAGGTCGGGGTCAGCCGCGCGCGCAACGGCTCCAATGCGGCTGCGTCGGCCAGCCCGTAAAATTCCAGCAGATAGCCCAGGCGACGCATTACCGCGCCAACGCCGAGGCGAAGCGCATAGTCGATCATCAGTTCGACCCGTAGCGTATCGCGCTTCATCCAGAGTCCCTTGGCGACCTCTGTAATGCCACCGACATATTGCGGATGGTCAAGACCATCGATGATGGTCCGCTCGGGATCGCTGACCCTGACCTGCTCTTCGGATGTGATCCAGATATCGGTCACACCGAAGAAATCCTGCGGCTTGACGTCGACGAAGCGGAACTCATAGCCGTGGATGTGCTGCGGGCGCAGCCGTTTGGCGCAGGAGACGATGATGGCCAACTGCGGTTGGGTGACCATGCGGTGCAGCTCCAGCGCGCTGCCGTGAGAGATGAAGTAGTCCGCGTCGCCAACCAGCGTTCTTGCGATGAGGTAAGGATCGCTCACATGCTCGGTGTCGCGGCCCCGCTCGAAGGGCACCAGATTGTAGAGGCCGGGCTTGAGGCGCGTGACGATGCCGCGCGCTTCGGTGTTCGCAACGAGGCTGCGTGCCGATGACGGGCTCAGACCTGTGATCTCGGTGACGTCCGCGAGCGAAAAGATCGGCTGACGGCGTTCGTTGAGCTCGACGATCAGCTGAGCGGCCCGAGGTCCAAGCGTCTTGAGATTATATCCTTCGCGCAATTTGAGCCTCTGCGAGCGATGTCCGGCGCATTCGCTATAACGGTGATTATATTATCTGGTAAGATTGTCGCGCTTTGCGGGACGGTTCGCGCGCATAGTATATATCCGACGGGCTCGAGTTGCACCGCTCGTGGTTTACCAATCACGATAAATGTTCGGCTGAGCCGAACAAAGGTGCCGATTCTTAAACCGGGAGGCGATCGCCTGACCCATTTGTCGCAGAGGGATTGCGGCACAAAAAACCGCTTCCCGGTCACCGAGAGCGGCTGCGTTCCTGAGGCTCTGGCTCGCGACCTGGACGAGGGATGGGTGGCGTCGATGGGTCACGGCCGCGGACCACATCTTGCCTGACGCTTGGGGCGGCATCCTTGACCATTGCCGGGCGGATCTTCCGTCCCGCCGCAATATGCGCATCAAGCTGTGTGCGGGCGACTGTCATCACCCGAGCAACCGCCTCGGGATTGTCGAACAACGTCCGTCGGATCACCGCCTCCATCACGCGCATCTGGCTGTCGGCGGCACGATCATTCGGCGTGTTGCCCCGATCGCCGCGCCGAGCATCCGGCCGCTCCAAACCATTGCGCTCGCTCTGGCGGCTTATCCCGGCTGACCCACGGGCGACATCAACGTCACGGGCTGCCATGGGCGCAATCGTATTGCGGCTCGTCTCCCCACGCAGCCGATCAAGCTCCTGGAGATCGCGCTCGTTGGGCTTGTAGCCACGTACCTCGAGGCCTTTTTGACTGGCCTCGATCCAGACCGATCGCCGAAATTCTTCTGATCCTGTGACCTGTATCCGATCCCAATTGCGGTGTTGTGCGATCGCCACCAGATCCTTGACGACCTCCTGACTCTCCGTCGCCGTGACCAGACGCCGGCCCTGATCGCGAAACGCGGGATCCTTCGCTTGCGCCGTCGTGAAAAAGGCCGGTTCGCCCGACCATTTCGCCTTGTCGGCATAATAGCGCTTCCGCACACTCTCCGGCACATCGCCCGCCTCGATCGAATGCACCTTGGGCGCACTTCGCGACGCACCGACAGTGCCGGCATGACCAGGCGCTTCGGTGGGACCGTCCTTTGATCCCCCGGGCGAGGATTTTTCTGGCGCAGCCGCCTTGCGCTGTTTGGCGTCGTCGAGGCCAACGCTGTTGGCACTGGTCCGCGCCGTACCCGATTGCTTGCGATCATTCTCTGCCATGGTCATGCCTCTCGGTCACAAATTCTGGAGATTGGGCGCCGACACCCATGGGCTCGAGAACGGCCCGGGCCGTCATCGCCGTGACAAAGGCGATAGCGGCCTGTTCGTCGCCAGGCGGTGGTAGATCCACCATGTCGCCGAGCACCAACATGTCGTCGGTGATTTCGGCAAAGCCCGACAGCTCGTCACCGGTGAGCGTGCGCACGGCAGGGTCCGCCCGCTCCGCTGGCGCGGTCGCTTGACCGTCGTTCAACAGAGCAGCCCTCTTCGCGCCAAGGGCCAAGGCCAACGGATCGCTGCTGCTCGCCCCGCCTGCCAATTTGGCGGCGGACGACACTGTGCCGATCGCGATCGGACGGGGCGCGACCTTGGGTGGGTCACTGATCCGGCTCGTGAAGCGCTTCGAGCGGAAATACTCGATCTTGCGACCCCTGACGGGCGGAATTCCGCCGCGCATCAGCAGAAGGTCGCCCTTGGGCATCTGCATCAGTTCCTGGGGCATCATCAGCGCGCGGCGCTGGTCTGACTCCGATACGCTGCGGTTGGCGAGCAGGCCATGAATCGTCCGGCTCTTCGATTTGACGTTCATCGTGAAAAAGCCGAGCCGCTCGGAGAGTTCGTTGGCGACCTTCAGCTCCTTGGGCGTGAACACGATCTCCAGTCCGCAATTGGCGATAATCTCGTCGGTAACGTCCGCGCCATAGATGCCGCGGGGCTGGGACCGGCTCTGGATGACTGGCAGCAGGCGAAGCCCGTAGCCTGCAACGTAGGAAAAGGCCGACGCGATGACCGGCGCCTTGCCGAGGCGGGCGAACTCGTCGAGCAAAATGAGCACCGGCACGCGGCCGCCATTCTCAGGCAGTTCCCGCGTATTGAGATTGATCAGCTGCTGGAGAAAGAGGTTATAGACGGGCGCGATCCGGTCGATATTGTCGGGCGAGACCCCAAGATAGATCGATATCCGTTCGCGCCGGACCTGACGCAAATCGAAATCGCTCTCCGACGTCGCGGCATCGACATAGGGGTTGAGCCAGAGATTGAGCTTTGATGTGATCGTCTGTTTGATGCCCGAAAAGGTGTTGTCCGATGCGGAGGTGAAGTCGCTCAGCGCCGACACACACGCCTGGCTCAGCCGTTGCCCGCGCTGCTTCGCCTCTTCGACGACCTTGGGCAGTTCGATCTTCGGGTCGCCCGTCGTCAGACGGCGATAGATTTCGCCGATCGTGAAGGGGAGGGCGGGGTTGGCCGCGACAAGGGCGCCGACGCCAACAAAGGCCGCCCGCGCCGCTTCCGCCCAGAACGGATCGGCCTTCTCCGGGGCCGGGAACAACATGCCGCCGATCTTCTGGAGTTCATTGATCACATCGGTGTCGTCGAGCCGGTCGATGAAGCTCAAGGGATTGTAGCGGGCGCTTCGCCCTTCAGGATCGAGCGGATCGAACAGATAGACCGCCTGGCCATGCCGGGCACGAAAGCCAGCGGTGATGTCCCAATTCTCGCGCTTCACGTCGAGTACCACGACGGAATCAGCCCAACTCAGAAGATTGGGGATCACCACGCCGACGCCCTTGCCGGCGCGCGTCGGTGCTTCGAGCAACACATGTTCGGTGCCGCCGAAAACAAGATAGCGGCCGCCTTTCTGCCCGACGATGATCCCACTGTTGCTGCGCAGATGTTCGCGCCGGATTTCGCTTTCACGCGCGAACCGTGCCTCGCCATGGAGCGTGCGCCCCCGCTTCAGGATGACGAGGAGGATGACGAAAGCGATGGCGCCGCTGACCAGCGCACCGCGCTCCAGCCACAGATGGAGCAGCGGATCTCCGCGGTAATACCAGAGCCATGCGGGTATCGCCGAGATCTGCATGCGCGGGCTAATCTGGTTCAGGCCGACGAGGGCCACCAGGACCGCGCACAGGGCGCATGCCAAAAAGGTCACCGCGAGCATCCCCGCGACAATCGCAACCTTAGTGAGCGGTCGTGCGTTCGACAGCCGGATCAAAATACACCTCCTCGACTTCGAATTTTCCGGCGCGCTTGCGGGTCTGGACGACGACGTCGACGAGCATGTGCAACAGCCCACGGATATCGTCACGGGCCAGATCGCGTCCGCCTTCAGATTCCTTGACCAGCAAGGTGAGCTGCTCGAACGCGCCCATCGCCGAGCCAGCATGGACGGTTGTGATCGAACCCGGGTGCCCCGAGTTAACGCTGCGCAGATAAAAGAAGGCGGTGCCGTCGCGCAGCTCCTGCAGGAGGATGCGATCAGGCCGCATGCGCAGCGCACTTTCGAGCAGTTGCTTGGGGCCGACCTTGGCCAAACCCTGCCGCTCACTCGAATAGACCATGTGCACGACATTGCGATGCTCGACGACAAGCTCGCGGGTGTCCTCGATCGTGAGCAGCCGCTCGTCGGGCGGGATCAGCTGAATCAGCGCCTTGGCGAAGGTGGTCTTGCCCGAGCCGGTCGCGCCGCTCACCAGGATGTTCTTGCGGGCGGCAACGGCAGTCTTGAAGAAAGCCGGCCAGTCACCGCCATCGCGCTGCGCAACCAATTGCGCATCGACCTCGCCGAGACCGCGCGCAGCCGAGCGCGTGGCGGTGAACAAGCCGGTCTGCGCGAGTTGATCGATCGCGAGATTGACGCGCGAGGGCTTGCGCACCGTGAACGATGGCGCGCCGGTCGGCGTCACCGAGGGTATGACGATCTGGCAGCGCTCACCACCTGGCAAAATGGTTGAGCAGATCGGGGTCTCGGCGTTGACGTCCTGCCGGGTGAAGCTCGCGGCGGCGACGGCGAGCGTCGCCAGCCAGTCGCTGTCGAGTTCGGCGACGCTATGCCAATGCCAACCGCGATGATCCTCGATGCCGACTTCGCCGGGCTTGTTGATGACAAGCTCCGTCACCTCGACCGGCTCCAGCAGCGGCAGGATCGGTGCGAGATAATGGCGCAGGACGGCGGTATCGCTCATGGGTCAGCGCCGCAGCTCGAGATTGTAGACGTCGGCGAAATTGAAGTCCTTGGCGACGAAAATGCCGACTTCCTCCCCCTGGTTCTTCTTGAGCACCGGGCGAATGTTGATGCTGTTCTGGAGCGCGATGCTCGCCCCCTCGCTCGGCGTGCGCGTCGTATTATTGAAATTGTTGCTCCCGCCGGAGACGGACTGTCCGGCGATATAGGCGGCATCGTCGACCAGCGAGAGCAGCAGCGCGCTGCCGAAGCGCGCCCAAAAGAAAGTGTCCACGGACCCGGCGATGCCTGCGCGGCCAAGGGCGTCCGACCCCGGAGACGCGAGGTCGATGCGCACGCCCTGCGGCGTGACGGCGCGCGTCCACAGCACGAAGAGGCGGTTCTGCCCTTGCTGGATGCCGCCATGATATTCGCCGAGGACTTTGGTGCCCTTCTCCATAAGCACGACGCGGCCATTCTCCGAATAGACGTCGCGTGGGATCAGGCACGACGTGTAACCAGGCTGCGCCGAATTCATGGCGGTCTGCAGAATGCAGGGGATCAGCGTGCCGGCGGTGACGAGATAGTTGCGATTGGGCAGCATCGAGGCGCGTGCCTCGCCAACGGCCGAACTTTGACGAAGCGCATCGAGCGCATTGGGCGCGCCGCGGACGGCTTGATCGGTCGAGCTATCGCCAGCTGTGCCCGCATTGCCGGTGTCGGAGCCAGCACCGTTAGAACCTCCCGGAGCCTGCAGCGCGTCCCGACCGCCATAAGCGATCAATGTTGAACGACGTGCCTGATCGGCCAGGTTCTGGCGCGTGTTCTGCGGTGCCGCCGCTGGCTGCGCTACGGGCTGTATTGCCGGAACGATCTGACCATCGGGGCCAACGGTGGGCGGAGGATTGAGGACAGGCGCGTTGGGATCGGCACTCACGGCGCCGAGCGGCTTGGGTTTTGCTGCGACAGCATCATAGGCGACCGTTTCGCGCGCCGCGAGATCCGGCCGTTTGGCCATTACCTCGGGCTTCCCCATCAAACTCGAGCCGGTCTTGCTCGGTCCCGAGTTCACCCACAAAATGCCGAGCACCATCGCCGTCCCGGCGAAAATCAGGGCGGTATTCCGCTTTGCCGGTGTCATCCCCCCGATCGGGTCGATGCCGCGCTCGCGGATGATTTCGTCGCGTTCAGGTGTTGGATCGCCCTGCGGGCGGCGAGGGGCCTCGGCCGAAGTGTCGTCCATCGCACTTACTCCTTCGGGTCTTGTATGGTGCGCTCGACATGCGGCGATGCGGTGTTGGTGCCGTGATCGACGCCGTAAGGTGTCGGCGCGAGATTATAGATGCACAGCACCTCCCGGTTCCGGCGCAGGCGCAGTTGAGCCGCCACGGCGTGGACGACCACAAACTCGTCGCGGACATCGAATGGGACCAAGGACTCCGAGCCGTCCGGTCGCACCAGATAGATCGCCGGGATTTCATGGTTGCCGGGGAAGCGCAGGACCGTGAACTGGCCATTGTCGGAGATTTCCGACGGCTGAAGATCGCTCGAACCCTGGACCTTGTAGTTCAGATTGCGCGGTCCATCGATGACGCCGTGGTCAAGGGCGCCCCGAACGGCACTCGCCTGCAGCGCGGCGACGCGCTGCGCCTCCTGGGTGGCGCGCATGCGCGCGGCACGATCGGCTTCATCGCGCGGATAGCGAAACCGAACCTGGAAGAATGTGTCGCGGTTCCCGCTGCCGATGGGTCCCCGGCGCGCGGTCAGTTCGAAGGCGTAGTTGCGCAGTTCGCCCCCACGATTGGTCGTGACGATGAGGTTGGTCGGTCCCGCCCGCTCGCGCGGTTTCAGGAACAGGATGTGACCGGCAACCGCCACTTCCCATGAGACGGTGTCGCCCAGCGCGACATGTTCGATGGTCTCATCGGCGCCAAGCACCACCTGGGTCGCCGTCCGAAATGTGCCGACGATCCGGTAGACCTGGGTCTCCTGATATTCGACGAACTTCACGCGGGGATCCGCCGGGCCACCGCGCGGGGTGTCCTCCGCAAGGGCGGGTGTCGCTATCATGGCGAGAAGACTCGCTATGGAGAGAAGGCGGTTCATCGCACCACCTCGGGGTCCGCGCGGTAATTCTCGACCTGGAATCCCAACGGGTTGCGATAGCGGTCGCCCTCCGCCATCGGCGCGTTCGTGTACCGGAAGGTGACGGTCGCGATCCAGTCGCTGCTCTGCGTATCAGTGTCGGTCTGCACCGTGCGCGTGAAGCGGACATTGGCAACACGGTCGTTGATGAAGGCGATATTTCTCACGCGGGCCTGGACGACCGCACCCTTGCCCCAGACGACCTGTGGGCTCACGGCGTTGTTCGAGCTGAAAAACCGGCCCCAGCGTTGCTGCTCGCCTGGTTCGGACAGGATGGTGACGGCCCGGAAATTCTCCTCGGCCGCCGCCGGCAACCAGCTTTCCCGCGTCCGGACATATTGCGCGAGGAAGAATTTCGTGACCGCTTCGTCATAGCGCATCGGCTTCTGGGTGAGGGTGGTCTGCACATCGACCGCGCCCGTCGTCTGATTGACGCGAATGATGTACGGCATGACCGTCTTCAGCGGAGCAAGGCCTGCGATGGCGAAGCCCTCCGCGGTCGCGGCAAGGAGCCCTAGGCCGGCCACGACCCAAGCGATGCGTTCGGATCGTAACGATTTGCGCTGACGGTCCTGATCCCAGGATCGGGCATGCCCGAAATAGAGTTCGGCGTCCTTTGCCGGCACGCCTTCGGTCTGGTTCCGCATGATCAGCAGCTCCCAAAGGTGCTGGGTGTCGCGCGCGCGGACGTCTTCTCGGGAAGGAGGGCGGGAACGGGTGGGGGAGGCGTGCCGGCATCAATTGGCTGTTTGATCTGCGGTACGGGCGGCGGGGCAGGGGGCGCCACAATTGCCGGGAGCGGCGAGCCCGGCAGAACGCTCCCGTATATGTTCACCTCGCGCAGGTGTTTGCCGTTGCAGACGGGCAGCTTCTTCGGCCCGGAGGCCCCTTGGGCGAGTGACGGGAGCAGTGCGATGATGACGGCTGATCGCCGGAGCGCGCGGACTATCGTGGTTGGTCTCGTCAAAGGGTCTTCCTTCCTCATGCGCGGCTCACCGAACCACCGCGCTGGGCGGCACGTTCGAGATTGCGACTGTTGCGGGCGATGCGGCGTTGCTGGAACGGAGCCGCCATGGTTCCCCATGCCGATCCGGCAAAAGCGCCGACACCGGCCGCAGCGCCCCCAGCGATGCCGGTCGCGATCGACGGGGCCTGAAAGAAGAAGATCGTTCCGAGGAAGATGTAGACGGCAAACAACACAGCGCCGATCGTCACATCCGGCGTGCCTTCGGCCGCAGTGAGCGCGGTCGCACCAAGGTCAGTGATCAGGGCCGTGATGGCGATGATCACCGCCATTAAGACGATGTAGTTGAACACCTGCCCCAGCCAGCCGTAAAAAAAGCGTCGCGTGGTTTCGAAGAGCGACAACGCTATGAAGATCGGGCCGAGCGCAATCACGACGGCTAGCGCCACCTTCGCGAACACGGTTATTGCAAATCCGATAGCCGCAGAGAGACCCGCCAATCCGTAAATCGCGACTGCCAACGTGAGCAGGACGAGCTTCCACGGGTTGATGTCCAGATAGGTCGCGGCCTCGGTCCTGATGATGAGCACGATGGAATCGACTTGGCCGAAATAATCGTCGAAAACCGCCCCGACACTGGTGATGGTCTTGCCCGCCAAAGCTTGGGAGATGGCGTCCGGCATCCCGTGAAAGAGCGGGTTCGTGATCCACTCCGAGTAAGCGACGGTCGTGGCAGCGACATAGAGCAGACACAGCTTCACCATCCGGTAGACCAGCTCGCCCCAGGGTTCGCTGACGATGCCGCGCATCACCATATAGCCGAACAGCGCGATGTAGATGACCAGGCCAAGCGCCAGCGGCCCCCGCACGACATCGATGACGTTGTTGAGACGCTCGTTCAGGAAGAGATCGAGCTTCCCGTCGATGTTGGTGTAGATATCCGCGAAGAGTGTGGACGCCATGGCCAATTCCCCGCTTATTTGTGACCCAGCGAACGCTCGAGCTTGTCGGCATTCTCGACGTCCTTTGCGTTGCTGCATTCCTGGACATCGGTGTGGGTGCCGTTGGCGCACTCGGTTAGGATCTCAGCGCGTAACTTGGGATCGGTCTTCAGGTCCGCCTTGCCGATCGGCTGCCCGCAACCACTCAGGAACATGGCCGCCAGAACGGGGAGGGACGCTGCGATCCCCTTCACGGCCGACTACTCAGGCTCTGCTGAAGCTTGGCGAGGCCGGTCTCGTCATCTCGCTGCGAACGCAGTCTCGCCTCGGCGGTCTGCCGCATCTGAAGCGCCTGAAGCTGGACCGCGTCGTTCTGGATATGAGCATTTTCGACGCCGACACGGGCTTGGATATCCATCACGTCCTTCGCGTCCGATGCAGTGTCCAGCGATGAACGCAGTTCCTCGAGACCCGTCGTTCTCTGGGCGGTGACGCCATATGCTGCCTCAGCAATGGCCGCGTCGCGCGCCGCCATGTCGCCATTGCGAGAAATGGCATCGCGGTTCGAGCGCTCGAAAGCGGTGGCGTCCGGGCGAAGCTCGGGGAGCTCGACCCGATTGCTACGACGTATCCGATCTGCGGCAGATCCAAGACTGCCGAGGCCTGTCGTGTCCGAAGACATAAGACGCTGAATGTCCCGCGCTTCGCTCGGCAAGAGGTGGCGAACGGCGTCGGTGTTCAGGGAAGAGGCAATCTGATTGACGTTCGTCAGCTTGTTGACGCTGTTGAACATGTCGGTTGCCTGGGAAATTTGCTGCTTCCCCTGTTCGATCATCGACAGGGTGTTCTTCACCGTCGAGAGGGTCTGCAGGAACGTGCTGGAATCATAGACCGGGATGCCCTGCGCGAAGGCCGGCACGGAGATCGCCAATCCGCCGACAATCGCGAGCGCTCGTATTGCTTTCATGACCTTATCCTTTCTTGTCTGTGGTGGCACGGCGGCGCTCGTGAAAGACGGGCAGCCAATGGCTGGGATCGTCGCCATGTTCGCGGCGAACCTGATCGAGGATTCCGACGGTTTCGGTGGTGCCCGAGAGGACGGCCAACTCGTCGGACAGGCCGCCGAGATCGAGCTCCACCACGATAGAATCGTGCCCCTGCTTCACCAGAAACCGCCGGCTTTCGGGGATCAGATCGTTTCTGATGAGTTTGAACTCGGCACGGGTGAGGCCAAGCCCATCGACATAATCGACCTCTCGGCCATGCGGGTTGGGCAAGAGGATCTTGGTCGCGACCTGCTCCATGATGCTGTGCGAGATGTCGGATCGCAGAGCATCGGCCGGGCTTTGCGTGCCGAATACCAGAAAGGCATTCTGCTTCCGGTAGGTTTTGAGGCCATCCTGCGCGAAGGCGCGAAACGCATCGTCGCCGAGCGCCTTCCAGAATTCGTCGATATCGATCACCAGACGACGGCCATCCAGCAGGGCATCGATCCGATGGAACATGTACATCATGAGCGGGGTGCGGATCTCGGGATTGTCGAGGAAATCCGTCATGTCGAAGCCGATAAATCTGGCTTCGAGCGTCAGCTCGTCACGGTCATTGTCGAACATCCAGCCGAGCGCGCCGCCGCGTGACCATTTCTCAAGCCGCGCGCCAATCCCTTCGGGATCGCGCTGACCGAGCAACTGACGAAGCGCAAGGATGGACCGTTCTTCTGGGGGAAGGCGTCCGATCGAGAGGATGCCCTCGTCGATCATCCGCTCCTGCGTGACGCCGAGCTGGCTCCCTGCAGGCGTTACGAGATGGCGGATCAGCCTCCCCAGGAACACGATGTTGCCTGGGGTCTGCTCGAGCGCGCGGAGCGGTGCGAACCCGGTTGGCGCGCCGTTGCGCAGCGCCAGATAGGTGCCGCCGGATGACCGCACATAGATCTCGGCACCTCGGTCCTTGTCGATGAAGATCTGTTGCGCGCCGGTTTTCTCGAGCTGCGCCATCAGGAAATTCTGGACGACGGTCTTGCCGCCGCCCGACGGGCCGATGATCAGCGTGTGGCCAAGATCGTTTACATGGAAGTTGAAATAGAAGGGAGACTGGGCCGCAGTTTTCATCAACGCGATTGCGGCGCCCCAGTGATTGCCCTCCGCCTTGCCGGCGGGGAAGGTATGGAAAGGTGAAAGCGCAGCGAAATTGCGCGACGTGATCGCCGCTGGCCGCGCACGCCACGCGAAGTTACCAGGAAGCTGCGACCAGAAGGCGGCCTCCAGCGCCGGACCCTCCCGAGCAGCCACCAGACCCGCGTCGGCGAGGGCCGCCCGGGCGGTCGACAGGTTCTCGGCCAGGCGCTTCTGATTTTCGCCGAAAACCGCGAGCGAGAAATGATGCTCGCCCAGGACGAAGCGATTGCTCTGGAGATCGTCGGCCGCGTCGGCCAGCTCAAGCGCCTGGCTTGCAGCGGCATCCTCGGTCGATGCCATCTGGTTCTGGCGCCGGCGCAAGCGCTCGGAGGCCCGCGCCTTGCCCATGAACGCAAAGGACTGGGTCACGACGAACGCGAAATCTTGGGCCAGGAGCGCGTTCATTTGGCCTGGCCGCGTCATCGCCGGATATTCGCGGATACCGAACAAGCCGACGAACCGGCTCGTATCGTGCGCCCGCACCTCGACCGTCTCGCGGCCGAAGATCACCCGTTCCCCATAGATGGCGGAACCCAAGTGGCCGCGGACCAGCGGCACCCTGCCGGCGCGGCCCATCATCACCAGCTCGAGCACCTCGAGCGGTTGGGAGAACATCAAGCCATTATGCTCGTACAATTGGAGGCGTCGGGGCCGACAGCGTGCGAGAAGTTTCTCGATGTCACGCGCCTTGTCCTCGAAGCGCGCAAGCTCGTCCTCGTCGACTTCGGCCCCCTCCTTGCGCGCCGATGCCAGACGTCGAAGCAGCACGCCGGTACGATCGGCCGATCCGACGGACGGACGCATGATGAGGGTCAAGTAGAGCTCGTTGACGAACATGCGCTTGGCGGTCACCCGCGCGCGGTATTTTGCATCGAGAGCGGCCGCGAAGGCCGAGCGAAACTCGCCTTCTGGATAGTCCGTGATCGGCCTGCGGACGATATGGGTCCAGATCGCCAGACGGTCGTCGGCGATGTTGCGCAACGTGCCGTTGAGCTTTTCGTGCCAGTCGTTGAGATGGATTGGGTCGGCCGTCTCGAATGCAAGGCCGTCGAGCTTGAACATCATCATGAGATCGCGCCCGTCGAGCGCAATGATGTTGTCGTCGATATGACGCGCATAGGGGAGATAGCGCGCGGGGTCGGCCTCTTGTCTGAGGATCCGCCACGGCGTCCTGGCGGCAGCGCCGCCCAACGAGCTGGCCCGGCTAGCCATGCGCAAATCCCCGGCGTTTCGCCCCATCAATCGGCAGGGGCGAGTAGGAGCTACCGCCCCACCATCCCCGGTTGCGGCAGCGTGCCTTTGTCATTGTCCAGAGCCACAGGAGGCGGAAGGCGTTCGCGTCGTGCCGCACGATCAGCCGGGCTATGGCCAAAAATGCCCCGGCTAGCGCAAAGGCACAAAGCGGGTTGCCGGTGATGATGAGCGTCAGGCACGCCGCCAGCGCGATCGGCAGCGACGCTTCGATCGGAACGCCCAACCACATCGTTGGCCGGGTCACGGCCAGGAAGAGCGTTTCCTCCCTGAGTTTTTCATCGTCCATCCCAGCGCACTCACGCGCCGCCAGTGATGGTATCGACGATCCACTGCGCGCTGAACACGATGAAGATGCCGACGATGACGGTGACCAGGAGCCCCAGGCTCGCCCGCCCGGTGAAGAACATGAAACCCACGATGACGACCGCGATCACCGCGATCGTTTTCGCAAAAGTACCGGTCAGCCAGGTCTTGATATTCTCGGCCATCGACGTGACGCCGTCGGCCGCTTGGGCATGGGCCGGATCGGTGAGCAGGAGCGACACCGCAATGACCGCGATATACAGTGCCAGATATTGCGCGAAAGTGCGCCGCCGCGGCGTCAACCATATCTTGGAATTGGTCGCTAAGGCAGTCATTCGGCTTGTCCTTTCGGTAAACTATTGGATGCTCCCCCAAAGACCATCAATGATGCCGTCTGCGCGCCCGCAGTGGTGTCCCATCCGTTTTGGACGCGCGGCGAGCGGACGCCCGCTGGCGGCTGTGTAAATTTGGGTTCAGGCGTCACGGGAGCTGGCGAAGCGGCGGGTTCTGGGGCCGCTCCACGCCTGATCGCTGGCACGACGACACTCGACGATGCGTAGACACGGCCGACATAGCCGTTTCCGAACCCGCGCGAACGACTACCCGTGTTGTACATCGACATAGCGGTCGCGATCGCCACCTCTGTAGAAGGGCTGGAGCGCGCGACGCTCAGATAGTTGGAAGCCAGCACACGTGCGGCTGCGGCGAGATTGCGGCAGGGATCGAAGGCGTCCTCGACTGACAAGCCTAGCCACCTGAGATTTGCGCTGTTGATTTGCCCCAGACCCAGATCGATGTTGTAGCCGCGGGCAATCAGCGATCGAGCGACTGCGGCGGCCGATGCCCGATCGCTGGGATTGGGTGCGGGCACCCCCTTCGCATTCACGCCGATGGCGTAGGGATTGAAGTGACTCTCGGCGCGGACGACCGACACAAGCGTTTCGACCGCAACCGATGGCGCGCATTGCTGCGCGAGTCCAACCACGGTTGCGAGCTCGAGGATCACTGTGGCGTGGTCCCGGGTTCGCTGGGAGACACTGGCAAGCTATCAATATTCGCAAGCGAATAGGATTGCTGCCGCCCGTCGGTAAACGTCATCACGACCCGGCGCCGCGAAGCGGAATCGCGATCATAGACCTTGGTCTTCGCAACGCCGCCACCGGAACAGCCGGGGAATGAACCGCCCAATGCCAGACGCTCCCAGAGCTTCACCATAGGCGGCACGCAGGCGGGGTACTGTGTCGCACCGCCCGGGTTCGAGAGGCAAAGCAAAACCTGGCAGCCCAGATCGTTGGCAGACGCAGGAGCCGACTGGGCGGACATCGCCACGATCGGAACGGCAAGGGCAAGGCGCAGGCGCTGCATCTGATTTCTCCGCTTTTCAGCGCCGCTGCATTAAAAAATGCGCCGACCACTCTCCGTTGAAAATCACCTCTCTTTTGAACCCGGAGCGGCATTTTCGGGCAATCCCCCCACAAGGGGGGAGCGCTGCGATCAGTTCTCGCTCGATGCCGCGCGGAACTGGCGTTGCCCTTCGAGAAATTCCTCAAGTGCTGCCGATTGATCTGGACGTAAGGCATCGATCGCGCTGAGATGCTCGGAGCGTTCTCCGCCGAGCAGAAGAGATGGGCATCGCCCTTCGTAGTTCCCCAAATTGGGCCGGTGTTGCTGATATCCGACCAAAGCCGCCAAATCTGGAGAGAACGTCCGTGCTATCTCGGGTGGATAGACCAACCACTGATTTTCATATGGTTTCAGCCATCCGAGGCAATAGCTAACGATCATGCCTTGGCGCACACCCGGTGACCGGTTGCCGCCAGCACCATGAAGGGTAGAGCCGAGGAAGACGATCGCAGATCCTGGACTGCATTCCACGGCCACCGGATCCTCGGGAGGTTCAGGTGTAAGCGCATTTGCGGCGTGGCTGCGCGGCCAGATCAGGGTCGTGCCATTGTCGTGCCGATATTCGGTGAACGGCCACATGACGTTGATGAGGTACTCGACCTCACCAGTTTGGCCCCGCCACATATCTTGATCGCGGTGGGGAAATTGCGGCAGCGCGCCGGGATGCAGCTCGAGAGCTTGAGCGAGATTGAGCTGTATGGTGTCGCACCAAGGACCGAGCACAGCTTGCGCGATCGCCATGATCTGAGGATGCTGGATGAATGCCGATGCATGGTTCGATCGTTTGAGCAGGCTTCCGAACCTCTTGGTGCGGCTGCCGTAGAGACCGCCTTCGCAAAATGGCGTTGCCTCGAAGTGGGGGGCCATATCTCTCGCCAGCAACTCGACCACGGCGGTGGGCATGATGTCTGGAAGCACGCAGAAGCCTTCGCGCATCAGTGTTTCGTAAATTGACCCGTGGGCCTTGGTCTCGGCTGCAGGTAGCGGTTTGGTAGCCATGCGATGTCTCCCGAATTTCATGCCGCAGCGCGATCAAGATCCATCAGATGGATCTGCGTGAAGATGCCGGATTGACGCAGGAGGTGCGGGGTATCCGGGGCGACATTGATCCGCATGGCCGACAGGCCGCGGGGATCGTTGTTGTCCGGCAATCCAAGCGGAAGGCATTCCCATCCGAAGGCGAGGATTTGTTGGAACCATGCCCATTCGGCAACGCCGGAATAGGTCGTGATGCCATTGCTTAGCGCGTATTCGACCAAGGCAGAGACGAGGCGATTGCGCGTGGCGAGCCGCTCGCGAGCCTTCAGTCGGCGCGCCAGGCAAAAGCGGGTTATTTCGCGAACTGTCGGGCCGGTGGGCGGTACGCCATCGCACAGATTGGGGAAGATGGTATCGAGGATGTGCGGCCTGTCGGTCTGGAGCAGACGGGCAGAGCCGGCATGCTCGCCGGTGTCATCGGTGATGACGATATAGACGGCTTCATCATCATCGAACTGATCGATCTCGTAGCGACGGGCGAGAACGGGAACATCCCAGCCAAGTAGATCGACGAACACGCGCTTACGCTCTTCAAACATCGATCTGAATACACGGCGACTCAGCGCCTGTTCGATGCCAATTCCTGTAACAACCATGATCACCTCCATTTGTGAGGCGATCATTCGATCAGTTTGTCATGATCTGCGTTATCCCCAGAACTGGGGAGGGATCGTCAGCGCAGGATATCGGTGAAGCTAATGGCGCCGTCGAAGAGCGCGCGAATGGCGAGCATCGTGCGTTTGGTTACGCCGTAGCGATCACGTGCATCCTTGAGATGCTGCGTTACGGTTTCGGCGCCGACACCGAGAATCTTGGCGATTTCCCAATCGGTCTTACCCCGCGCGACCAGCGCGACGCATTCGATTTGACGATCGGTGAGTTGCGGCGCGGCCGCGATGGGGGCGATCGTGGCGCGCGCTATCTTGCGGGCGGCCTCGAATGCGAAGCTGCCGACAAGCTGGACGAGCGGTAGTTGCTCTTCTTCCAGTTCCTCCCCGTCGCGCAGGGCAAAGGAACAGGAACCGTTTACCTCGCCGGGGACATGCGCAGGGATCGTGAATCCGTTGCCAAGGCCCGCAGATCGAGCCGCTGCCAATACCGCGTGGTCCCGCGGATGGAGTGAGATCATGTCCTCTACTTTCGACCAGGCGAAACCTATGGTCGTCGTATGGCTTGCACGATGGATCGGGTCAGCAGCGTATAGTCGGCCCTCCTCGAACGCATCAACCCAATTTCTCGGATAGCTGACAAGGCGAACGGCTGTGCTTCCGGAATTCAATAAGTCGATGTGATGCACGAGCGCGAAATAGCGGAAACCCATTGCTGCCGTAATTTCTTCGACAGCCTGTAGGAGAGCGTGAGGGGTCGAAGCAGCGCGGGCCACAGTGCAGAACGCCTGCACTTCGGCAAGGGTGATCATAAGCCGCCGATCTACTTGCTATACGAGAGCCTCAATATTGAGATGTCCGTCGCGGACAGCGCGAAGCACAAGTTGGGTCCGACGGCGGACGCCATAACGTCGGCGCGCGCCTTCGACATATTCGTGCACCGTGTCGCGGCTCAGACCCAGAATCTGTCCGATTTCCCAGTCGCTTTTCCCTTGGGCCACGAGGTCAAGGCAGTCGATCTGGCGAGGGCTGAGCGCTATCGGCACGTTTGCCAGTTCATCGGGACCGAGAAGGGCACGAGCCCGGTCGAACGCAACTGTGCCAATCAATCGGGCAGAGAGAAGGTCCGGGCTTGAGATCATATCGTCACCATGGCGCGCCACCGTAAATATCGCGTCGGGCTCGTCACGCATCCTGATCGGCATGGTGAACCCGGCTGCCAGTCCGTGCGCGCGACCCCGCTCAAGGATTGAAAGCTGGCGAGCGTTGGGCGCGATGTAATCCCCGATCCGATCCCAGGTGAGCCCGGAGACGGTCTTGACGCAGGCGGCGTGGACCGGGTCTTCAAGATAGAGTCGCGCGTCCATTACCTCCTCGATCCAGGGCACTGGATAGGTGGTTATCAGGACCGCTTTGCGTGTGGTCCGTTTCAGGTCGACGTTATGCACCAATGCGAACCAGCGGAACCCGAACTGGCGCACGATCGCATCGAGCAGGAATTTGAGTTGGTCGAGCGTCGTCGCCTGCCGGCATTCGGCTTCGAATGCGGTGATATCGCCCAAGCGGCCGGGATCTTCGAGACTATCCATAGTGCGAACGATTCGCATTTTGACTGTTGTTTCGTCCAGTCACCATACGGCGAAGCCATTGAAAAACAAGACCGGCTGCATCGAGCACCCAACTCTCCACAAGAAAAGCACAGGTCGTCTTTCGTACGAATTGGCCGATGCTGATGACGGGCGCGCGTGACACTTTACCTCCCGGCGCAGTGTCACAGCCGACAAAATGATGAAATCGGCGGCGAAGGGGGATTCACTTAACCCCCTATATGTGCTTGATTCAGACCTGTTATGTTGCACGCTCCGATCATCGGCGACGGCCGCCCGCAACTGGATATGCATCCTTGCTGGAGATGCTCGCGCGGTCCTCGTCTCGGCCGCGCAACGCCTTCATGGTGCTCAACCTGATTGCGCAGGTTTCCCGTTTCGGCGCTAGCGCCAGGCCGCTGGTTAGGCAAGGGCGGCGGCCTCATTACCCTGAGTGACTGTCTTTGTAATGCGCTGACGCCGATGGCGCACGTGCCCCCCGGTGCGTGGTTCAGAAAGAAAGGATATGAGCGATTTGGTCAAGGCAGGTGCTTGGCTCTCGACGTCCATCACGCCAAGGCTATCGTCGACGACGCCATCCGTGGGCGAGTGCGGGCGTCGGGCAAGACGAATGTCACCCGAGCGGTGTCCGAACCCGTGCGCGTATGCTTGCGCAAGCGCCGCTATGAGATATTGTAACGATCATTACAATTACGGTGCGCAGCGACAAGGCGTCTTTGTCTGACGGGTCGCGCGCGGCCCCGTTGGCGGCAGACAAGAAAAGCCCAGCGGTCCGATGCAGGCTGAACTGGCATTCTGAACGCCCGGGAATTGGCCAAATTTAACGCAACTATTGCCATCAAATCTGAATTTTGAGCTTAGCCGGAGCGACCTGCCGGGACCTTAGTTCCCTAGACCAAGGTACAATGGGGGGCGGTCGCGAAGTGTGATAATTTGCTAATCCTGTCCCAAGTAGCGATTAGGGAAGGCGGCGAGTCCGCCGCTTTCGTCCGACGTCTCCCGGGGCTCGGGTGCGACCAGCGTTCTGCAAAGCTGGCTTGAGAATGCATGGATCAGGAAGGGGGGGTGGCGTGGCGCGACGAATTGACAGAGCGCCAACCCGCATAGGAAACGATACCGTCGGGCCTCTGAGCCATTTCGACCTAA
Source organism: Sphingobium sp. SCG-1 (assembly GCF_002953135.1). NCBI lineage: Bacteria > Pseudomonadati > Pseudomonadota > Alphaproteobacteria > Sphingomonadales > Sphingobiaceae > Sphingobium > Sphingobium sp. SCG-1. The sequence continues at coordinate 10,732 of NZ_CP026373.1, read as the reverse complement.
CCGATATTGAGTGGCACAGCGTCAAAGAGGCCCTCCCGCCAGAGCGGGGCCGACAATCACGGCCCGCGCACGATAATCGCCGATTTGCCGATGGTATTTTATTCGTAGTCGGTACCGGGTGCCCTTGGCGGCATATGCCTAGCCGTTACGGAAAATGGAATTCGGTCTATTTCAGGTTCATTCGCTGGAAACGGCAGGGAGTCTGGGATAGACTCTATGCTGTACTGGTCGATCTCGGTATGCCTGCTCGATGGCCATGCAACGTCGACGCAATGTCGCTGGATCTCAGTCGGTCATCCATAAGGTTGAGTTCCCGCGCAGCTGTCCGGACCGAGCAGATGCGCGGGACGGAGATGACCCGCTCGACGCTTGAACGCGGGGCTCCCGACCAAGATTGCTCAAAGTCGTGGGGGCGTGCGGGTCGGTTCGAAGGCCGCGAAAGTCACGCGGCGCTGCCCGGTGACCATGGCGAAAATGTCCGCCCGATCACCGGCAAGACTTCGAGCCATTCAACTCGGAACGGCTCGGTGTTCTGACGCCGCATGCACGAGAGCTCCCCATGGCATCCGGACGGAACGGGCAATATTGACGCAGCGGTAGAACCGCCTGCGTCAAAGCGGTCGCCGATCGTCCATTTTGCTCATGCCACCGGTCTGAACGCTCAAACATACCAGCCACTCCTGGAGCGTTTTTCCTGCCAGTTTCGCGTTGCGGCGTGGGATATGCGCGGGCACGGTCATTCCCCACTTCCGGCCATTAATGCGGGCTTTGAAGGTTGGGAAACGCTGGAAAGGGATCTTGAGGAGGTCGTCGTCAAGCTGGGTGAGAAGGTGCATCTGGTGGGGCATTCGATTGGCGCCACGCTGAGCATCATGCTCGCGGCGCGGAGACCCGACATTGTCGCCAGCGTGGCCGCGCTCGAGCCATCCTCTATTTCTTACGCGGATAGACTCCAAGTTGAAATATGTCGGGCCCAAGGGGGGATATATGATTTTGACATGGCGCGCGCGGCTGCCCGTCGCCGATCAAGGTGGCGTTCACGGGAGGAAGCCAAAGCAAGCTATGCGGGCCGCGGCATGTTTAAGACCTGGCCGGATGCCTTCCTCCAAAATTATCTTGAAGCGGGCCTGCAGGACGCTGGGGACGGCGGCCTTCGCCTAAGTTGTGAGCCGGCTTGGGAAGCGGCTATATTTGCGGCGGTAACAACGTCGATCTGGCGCAGCCTACCCGAGCTAAAGGTGCCGCTTCTCATGGTGCGAGGCACCGTGGACACAATGATATCCGACGTCGACGCAACCCATTTCATGAGACTTTGCAAGCACTTACGCGATGTCCGCATCGAGGGAAGCACCCACTTTTTACCGATGGAAGAAACGGCGCTGGTCGCAAACGAAGTATCTCAGCACATCTTGAAACACAGCTGATAGCAAAGAGCCGTTCGCTGCAAGACTTAATAACACATAGGGACGAGAAGATGTCAGAAGCGACTTACCAGCCAGAAACGCTCGCGTTGCACGCCGGGTGGCGATCGGATCCGGCGACCGGAGCCGTAGTTCCCCCCATTTACCAAACCACATCGTTTCAGTTTCAAAATAGTGAGCACGCTGCCAATCTCTTTGCCTTGCAGGAGCTCGGGAATATCTACACGCGGATTGGGAATCCGACGACGGATGTGCTTGAAAGGCGAATGGCTGCCTTGGAGCGCGGTGCTGCGGCATTAGCCGTTGCGTCCGGACAAGCAGCGACGGCCTTCGCGATCCAGAATCTCGCCCGCGCCGGCGATAATATCGTGGCCGGCACCGACTTATATGGCGGCACGTACAATCTGTTCAAAAACACGATGCGCGATCTGGGTATCGAAGTTCGATTTGTCGATCCCTCCAGCGCTGACGCATTTCGGCAGGCGAGCGATGAGCGGACCCGAGCCTATTATGTCGAAACACTGCCCAATCCCAAGCTCATTGTCTGCCCGATCGCCGTGGTGTCGGCCGCCGGGCGCGCGATAGGAATCCCTTTGATCGTCGATAACACCGCAGCGCCGCTTCTCTGCCGGCCTCTGGACCACGGAGCGGCTGTCGTGGTGTATTCGACCACTAAATACGTTGGCGGCCATGGGACCTCGATCGGCGGAATGATCATCGACGGCGGGAACTTCGACTGGGCGGCATTTCCTGATCGGCAGCCGCTCCTCAACACACCCGATCCCAGCTACCATGGGGCTATATGGGTCGAGGCGGCAGCGCCGCTCGGGCCGATCGCCTATCTGTTGCGCGCGCGCACTGTTTTGCTGCGCGATCTTGGGTCGGCATTGTCTCCATTTAACGCCTTTCAGATCATGCAGGGGCTCGAGACGCTGCCGCTTCGTATCGCGAGGCATTGCGCCAATGCGCAATCCGTCGCCAATTTTCTGGCGTCGCGAGACGATGTGTTATCGGTAACCTATCCCTCCCTTCAAACCGGCATCCAACGCGAACGGGCAGATGCATATCTTAACGGCGGCTATGGAGGATTGGTTGGTTTTGAGCTTCCCGGAGGGCGTGAAGCAGGTCGATGCTTCATCGATGCGCTGAAATTGTTCTATCATGTGGCGAATATCGGCGACGCGCGGAGCCTGGCCATTCATCCGGCATCTACTACCCATTCACAATTATCTCTGGAAGATCGCCTCCTGACCGGCGTGTCAGATGGTTATATTCGTCTTTCAGTTGGCCTTGAGCATATCGACGATATCGTCGCCGATCTGACCCAAGCGCTCGACGCGGCAGGTCCCGCACATGCCGATTAGCGAGCAACCGTTGGCCAATTCCTGGCGCGGTTCATCGCAAGACCCCTGCTTCTCCGGTGGCCGGAATGGTGGTTCGAGATCAGCACGACCGATCCCGTTTTATGGCGCGGCAGCCTTTGACTGGAGGGGGGCGTGAATGTTCGGCGTGGGATGGCTGGGCTCATGTGTGCGCTATCTTTGCTGATATCGGGTGCGGCAGATCCGGTCGCCGGTGCGCTTGACGGCGAACAACCGGTTGGGCTGCGATTGAACGATGGGCGGGTAATGCGCATCGGCACTGTAAACTTCCGGACTGCTGACCATCAGACGATGTTCAAAGTGCGGCTCGATCCGACGCTTTTCGACTCCTATTTTCTATCAATGCGGGAATTCAAATGCTTGAACGGACGGGATTTGCAATGTCACGTCCCATATCCCTATCCGATGCCGTCAAGGGTAACGGACGGTGATTTGCGATGGCTCGAGCACAGTCTTTTGTTCTTTGTTAAATCCCCCAAACAATATGGCGCCCGTCTGACTGAAGGTGTCTATTATCAATTGCGCTGGAATGGGCGGGGCTTCGTCGGCAGACCATATTGGGTGGACCTCGACAAGCTCGCGGTGCCGCCCGCTGATAATCTGCCGCCGATATCCGTTGAGCAGGATGGTGTCGAAGCGCGCGACGACCGCTGGATCAGCCAGCTCCTGATTGGTGGCTTTTGAAATGGCGTCGCAAGTCTGCGCGCCAGGTGGCGCCGACCGTGATCTCACATCAAGGCCAACTCACAGCATAGTTCGTTTTACGTCTGCGACCGCGTCCGATTGCTCTTAGAGCGCAGCATGTCGCTTAGGACTTGATCTCTCAATATGAAGTGGTGTCGCAGCGCAGCCGCGATGTGAATGCCGGCGAGGACGGCAAAAACAATTCCGAGGAGCTCGTGCGAGCTTCGAGCCAACAGGACCAGGCCATCGCCCTTTTGAATATGAAGCTTCGGCACAGACACAAGCCAAAACCAACTGAGCGGATATTTCCCCGCCGAAGTAAAAACCCATCCTGTCAGCGGAAGCAGGAACAATAGTCCATAAAACAGCCAATGGGCCGTGCCGCTCGCGACTTTCTCCCACTGTGCGACGATCCCACGCGCCACCCGCGGATGCGCAATCCTCCACCCAATGCGCACAACGGAAAGTGCAAATATCGTTAAACCAGTCGATTTGTGGACCGCGACGATATCCCGAATAATCGGCTTCAGCGCGTCGCTTGCAAAACCAGACACGAGATTGCCAATCACAAGTAGCGCGATGATCCAATGTAACGCTTGCGCCACGCGGTCATATCGAGTTTCAGCCGAAAAGCTCACGGACCATTCTCTCCTCCCAACAGTGGCTCACGGATCATGGTCAAGAATGGCCGCAATTCTGTTACTAACAGCATCTATGTCGATCATGCCATCTACATGCTCGACAATTCTTTCGGGGGCATAGTAAGCTAGAATCGGCGCCGTCTTGCTCCGGTATTCGGACAATCGATTCCGCACCGTCTCTTCATTGTCATCAGAACGCCGAGAAAACGTGGGACCCTTGCATTGGTCACAGACTCCTGGGGTCGTCGTAGGTTTGAAATTATCGTGATATCCCGCCTTACATTGAGTGCATGTGAAACGTCCGGCAACCCGGTCCACAAGAATGTCTTCATCGACATCGAGGACAATCACATGATCGACCTTGCGATCTCTGGAGTGCAGGAGGACATCCAATGCGCAGGCTTGTGCCTGCGTTCGCGGAAATCCGTCAAATACGAATCCACCCGACAGTTGGTCGTTGTCGAGTCTTTCGCCGATTAGCGCAGCCACAATGTCGTCCGAGACGAGTTCTCCACGCTCCATTACCGTTTGAGCCTGAACTCCAACACGGCTGCCGCATTTCACCGCGGCTCTGAGCATGTCACCAGTCGACAGCTGTACCATACCGCGATTGTCGACCAGACGCTGCGCCTGCGTTCCTTTGCCAGCGCCAGGAGGGCCGACGAGGATAATGTTCACTTGTCGCACGCTCTAGCCCCCCGGTTTCAATTCAAGGTTTTTCTGCGAATTTAATTTATCTCACGTGTCGCTGCGGCGATCTCTGGACTGAAATCGCCCATCACCGGGCTGCTTTGAATGATCATGCCCTCGACACTGCAGATGCTCGCGCACAGGCTCACGGCCGTCTGCACAACAAGTTGACACAACTCTGTCGGATCAATGATACCCGCTGCGCGCAAGTCGTCGCAATCGGCACGGGCGACGCTGTCGAAGCCGCTCCAAAGCGATCCATTATGACGGCCACGCTGTTGAATGCCGGCGTTGATCTGAATCGCAGTGACCGGCGCGGTGAGCGCTTGGATAACGGCGCGCTTCCCCGCTCGAACACCGAGCGTTTCGTTCGAGTTGATCTCGGCGCGCACTGCTTCGGTGGCCCGCAACAGAGCATAGCCTCCACCGGGAACGATGCCTGATCGTTGCGCTGACTTAGTAGAACCTATTGCCTTTTCGGCCGCGCGAAGTCGGTATTTGATCTCAAAATCACTGCGACCGCCAATCTGTACGACAGCTCCACACTCCCTTAGCATGGCGAGGCGTTCGTCCAGCTTCTCCTCCAGATCGACCCGGCCGGTGATCGATTTGGTCTCATCCTTCAAGTTTCGCCGCTGCCGGACCAGCACGTCGATCCGTGCCCGTTTGGCGTCTCCAATCCCCGAGCCTTCAATTATGGTCGTTACGCCGCCCTCGACCTTCAAGCGTTTGCAACTTCCCAGATCCTCCAGCCTCAATGTCGCCAAATCCCCGCCCAGTCGCTGGAGAAAGGGCTTTGCGCCGGTGATAATCGCGAGATCTTCAATTGCGTCTGAGCGACTGTCACCCAAGAGTGGCGCATCTATTGCGGCGCAGCGCAACTTGCCACGCACATGGTTCATGACCATTGCAGCGACAACTCCACCATCCACTTGCTCAGCGATGACGACGAGCGGCCGACCGACCATCTGGGCCGCTTCCAGCGCAGGGAGCAGTGTTTCAAACGATTCGATTATTTGATCAGTGAGAAGAAACAGCGGCGCATCCAGGGTGAGAGATCCGAGATCCTTGTTAGTAGCGAAGGCCTGCGAGAGAAGCCCTCTCTCGAAACGGGCCCCATCCACAATCTCCAAACTATCCTCGGTTCCGTCTCCGAATTCGGCCCTGACGTTCCCGCCATCGCCCACACGCCTGAACGCCTCACTCACCATGTCGCCGATCGACGCATCGTAGTTGCTGGCACTCAACGCTATATGACGCAGGTCGTCGGCATTGGCCGGCAATGTCAGATCGATCAGGGCCGCCACGACCGTCTCGGCAGCCTCTCGGAGGCCCTGGCAAATGCCGGTCGCTTCAAGGCCCGCGCCAAGTGCCCGTTCGACCTCCTCGGCCATGGCTTGCGTGACTATAATGGCCGTGCTGCTTCCATCGGCGAGCCTATCATCGACTGCCCGTGATGCCTGAACCAGCAGCTTTAGGCCTACATTGAGTGCTTTGTGCCGATCGCTCAACGCTCGCGCGAGTGTCCTGCCATCCTTCGCCAGCATTGGCGTGAGCTTACCGACATGCTCAAGCAACGCTGGCCGCCCACATGGACCGATCATCGTCCGAGCAACGCGTCCTAGTGTTGCCATCCCCGCAACCAACGCCGGATAGGCTCGCTCTTTGCCAATTACATCACTGTGCATCATAAATCATCACGTATCGTTTGTCCTTTGGGCGTCCGCTGACACAGTGTTGAGCTTCATGAACTCCCGGCCAACCTTTGATCGAAATTCGTGTAACCGCGCGAGGCGGTTCCAGGTCGTGAGCAGTAGGCGTTCGCGATACGTCGAAGATTCCAGGAATGCTGCGGCGATATTGGCATCGAAATCGGCCTCCCAATACTCGATGAGTTCTTCGACCCTTTGCTCCCCAATGCTGGTCTTGAGTCCTTCCTCCACCACGTGCTGCTCGCCCAGTGCCAGGTCGAGCGCTTCAGCGGTATCAAAGAGAAATTCGTCCATTGCGCAGCTCCCCGAACGTCAGCCAGAGGCTAGAAACTTCTCCGTATAAATCTGTCCAGACGGTATACCACGGCCATGGCAAATCTCCTCAATCCGCTGAACCATGGCGGCGGGCCCGCAGATATACACGTCCGGTGACTGCGTGTTGCTTTCTAAGATATTTTCCAACGCGTCCGCGACATTACCGACCCGGCCGGTCCATCCGTCATGCCCTTCTTCTAATGCAAGCTCGAGCTCCACGTGCCAGTTGCGCGCGCTAAGGGCTGCCAATTCCGAAGCATAGAAGAAATATTCCTTATTGCGCATGCCGAAAACCAGCTTGGACGGAACCATGCCAGCATCTCCCTGCATGCCTCGCAGCATTGACACCATCGGAGCAAGCCCGGTGCTTCCCGCGACGAAAAGGCGCGGGCGCGAGCTTGACTCCTGGAGCCCGAAGGTACCGAAGGGTCCCTTCATTTCCAGCATCATACCCACCCGGGCGTGATTTCTAAGATAATTCGAGAAAAGCCCGTCATCCAGCAGTCGGACCATCAATTCAACATGACCTGATCCATCTGGACTGTTCGCCATGGAGAAGCTGCGCCATTCATCGGTCCCTGGCACTCGAATATTGACATACTGTCCGGGGCGAAACTCAAAAGGGATAGGCCGTCCGACAGCGTCGCGCGCCTCCAGCAGCAAACCTGCCACATTTGGGGTCCAATGGTCGAGCTTGATCAACGCAACGTCGTGGATCGTTTCTACCTTCGACGAACCGAAGGTGACCATATCCAGGCCGTAGGGCAGTTCCAATTCGAGGTCGGAGGTAGGATAGGTCTGGCACAATAAAGTGTAACCCTCTTCCTGGTCTTCTGGCGGAAGCGAGTAGACGTTTACGCCGGGACCAAGCTCGAAATCACCCTCGTTGCAAAGCGCTTTGCATGTCGTACAGATACCTTTGTGACACTCTGACATCAGAATAATATTGCCGCGCAATGCTGCGGTCAAAACATCTTCGCCTTCTCGACAGTCGAACGCGAGGTCTTCACCGTCCTCAAGCGTGGCGCGTATAGTATACATCGTCCATTCCTTGGATTAATCATCACGTGTGGGGTTCAGCGTCGCGCTTCTGCTCCTCCATAATCCCGAATACCCGGATCATCGATTCGATCGCTCGCTTGGCGGCGGGCTCACTAAGCGCAGCGCCGTGATGAACGACGTCGCCGTCGCGACGGATCTCCCATCGCCATGCATATTCGAAGTCTTCGCAATAGCCCTGGAAGCCGCCAGCCTCGACGATCGGCGCGCTCTGGCAAAAAGGGGCAACATCTTCATCCATGGTTCGATTCCTCATCGGGTAGTCGCCCACTGAACGATGATGCGGCCCCAGAAAGCTTAACGAAGCACCGCGTCCATTGCGTTGCCATGGCCTGCTACCAGGGCCGTGAACCCGCGCTTCTCCCGCCACTCTTCGATGTCGATTGCGGCGATGTCGACGATTTTTGCTCGGGCGATCATCAAGCGCTCGCTCAAATGGCTCTCGATCTCCAGCCAGTAATTGACGGGAATGATTGGCGGCTTGAACTTGCGCCGCATCTCCGCGCCGATAGCTTCGAGGGCGAACTGATCGGTCCCGGCAGCTTCGATCCGCTCCCGAAGCGCAGACACAACCTGCGACGCCGGCGTCCCACAGGCGCAGGTTTCGAGCAACGCAACGCCGACATATTTTCCGGAACGCAGGGTCGCGACGCGGGACTCTAGTTCCGCCTCGATCCAAAGTGCGTCCCATTCCAGATCGAACGTCTCTCGCTCGGCACCGATGTGCTTTGCGCGGAAGTCGAGCAGTTCCGCTGCCGCGGCGTCGAGGGTGTCGAGGGTCGATATACGGTCACGCCATTCGTCCCGTGTCGCGTTGTCGTAAAGACTGCGATCACCCTCGCCGAGGAATTTGTTCTTGAAGCTCATTGATTGTCTCCTTGCGAGAATCACGCCAACGCGCGGTCGAGGCCAACTAGCTCCGTGGTGACCGTGAACGTGTTGCCGTTGATGAATGAACGGCCAACGGATGACGAGACGTTTACGAGGAAATCATAGACGTTATACTGCCGCCCCATGATTTCCGCGACTTGGTCTACGTCGATTTCGATCTTGCCCATCGCCTTGATCCAGTAATAGCTGGCGTGGTCTTCGACAATAATGCTGGGATTGATCGCCAGCTGCTCGCCGAGGATGATCTCCTCGATGACGACCGTCATTTCCTCGGTCTTCATGAGGACAAGAACGACCTCATGGGACTCCTTGACAGTCATATTCTCTTCGGAAAGAAACTCGTCGACGAACGCTTGACCATTCTTCGAGTTTAGGCCTTCACTAGATCCGCGGCCCATAGCCGTAACTCCTCTAATCTATGCGGGATATCCGACCATTACCTGCGCAGTGAGGTGATCGACATTGGTGTGATAATCGACCACGGAGCCAAAATCCTCGACCCAATCCTCGATCACTCGGTGGACGGACTGCTCAACAGCGTCGCGACCCGTCACCGCTTCGCTCGGCGAGGGAAGCTGGGCGTAGATACCGAGGAAATCCGTCAGTCCTGAAATCGCTAAGGGAAGCCATTTGTCTGTCCAGGCACGGATGACAATCCGGTTGTGCTCGCCAAACTCGGGGTCTTCAGATAGGCAGGGACCGTAAAGCTTGCGGATTCCAAGTTTGGCCGTTTGCGCATAGCTCCCCGCCTGTGCCAAGATCCATGGTGTGACATTGTCACCATAGGTCGGAGCGACACGTTGGAAGAACTCCCGGCGCATGAAGTGTCCGCAAATCGGGTCGATAATGGCATGCGTTGCCCACATGATCTCGGCCCAGTCGAACGTGCGAGCCCACACCTTTTCGACGGCGGCTCTGACGCCGGCGTAGATCGGACTGGCGGTCCAAACTTCCTTTCCTCGTTCCAGACCGGGCTCGAAGCCATCGATCATCTTGGCGAGAAATACCCGCTCCATTTGCACCATTTGCGACGCGTCATTCTTGTCGAAACCTGTGAGGGCTACCCACATCTTGACGAAGTCTGACAGCGAGTCCTTGGTTGCGGAGGCGTGCGCGTTGAAAAGCCCATATTCGAAGAATGTCAGCGTGGCGAAATCGACTTCCAGGAAACCGAGCCAGTTTGGATTGATGCCGCGAACCGAACCCTCGGCCGAGATCGATCGGAAAAACCGGTCGGCCGCGCGCCCATCTTCCGACTTTGCCTTAATGGCCGGAAAGAACCAACGACGATCAGGGTCTCTGAAACGAAACCAATCACGTGTCTTCAACTCGGTTGTTTCGTTCGCATAAGCGCCTCGACCGCCAGCGTGCTTCTGCATATATTCGCCGATCTCGAGGCCGCCGCCGACATAGTCGGCGCTTTGCTGGGTATACCCGATCAGCTGCTCATATTCTGTAAGGCGCTTGCCCTCGGGGACCATGAAATAGTTCATCGTCCGCTCTTTTTCCATCGGTGCCGATGGGATGGCTTCGCGGATCTCTAGGATGCGCTCCGGCTCAAAAATAGCCCGTAGGGCTTGCCCCTGCTTCATTTATTGACTCCTCTCCGGGTAGGGCGCTCCTTTAAAGGAGCGCCCCCCTTTTCAACTCAGTGCAGCTTCAGCGGATTGGGAATAACCATACCGATGCGTTGGATATCATCGATGGTCCACATATTGTCCGATCGCAGATGGGGCTGGGCGACCAGCGTCTTCCCATCACTGCGCAAGCCGCCGCTCGCGCGGATCACCTCCGACAGTTCCCAACCTTCAAACTGGGTCAGGAAATCCTGAGCCTCGTAACGCTCTGGTTCGAGAAGGAACTGTTGCTCGCCCCAGGTGTCCGAGAACGCGTACCGCCGGCCATTACGTTCGAGAATGCGCAGGTCACAGGCGCCC